>JAAOZZ010000262.1 GCA_012274175.1 Betaproteobacteria bacterium | reverse complement strand
GCGGCCGAGGCTTGCGTGGGGCGCAAGCTGCCCCGGCTCGAGGGCGGCCGCACGCCGCAGCGCGACAATCGCCTCCTCGGCGCGGCCCGCCTGCCTCATCAGCGTGCCCAGGTGCAGCCACGCCGCGGCGAATCGCGGCTCCCGGCGCACCGCCCGCTGCAGGTCGGCGAGGGCCTCGTCGACGCGCCCCGCGTCGGCCAGCAGCCGCGCGCGATTGTTGAGGAAGGAGACCTCCCCGGGCGCCATCGCGAGCGAGCGCTCCACCAGGGCGAGGCCTTCGGCCGCGCGCCCGCGCTGCGCCAGCACGCAGCCGAGGAAATGGACAGCCTGCGCATCGTCGGGCCGGCGCTCGAGGATGGCGCGCCACGCCGCTTCCGCCTCGGCCAGGCGTCCGGCCGCGAAGAGCGCGAGTGCCTCCGACTCAGGTGCCGATGAGCTCATGCACGCGCGCGAGCGCCTGGTCCCAGGTGCCGAGGCCGGGGCCCGTCACGATGGAAAGCGACGGGTACCAGAGCGATCTGCCGTCGGCGCGCGGCGCCCAGTAGTGGAACGGCGGCCGGGCCGCGAGGTACACGAGCAGCGTGCGCTTGCCCAGTGCCCCGGCCAGGTGCGCCGTCACGTTGCTGGTGGTCACGACCACGTCGCACGCCTCGATCGCCGCGAGCACCCCGTCGAGGTCGTGGAAGAGGTCCAGGTCCTCGTGGCGATGCAGCCTGCCGCCCCGGCGCGCGAAAGCCTCGCGCTCGGCCGCGGTGTCGCCGTACTGCAGGTCCACCAGGTGCAGCCCTTCGCGCCGGGAAAGCGCCATGAACGCGTCGAGCGGCGCGGATTTCTTGCGCTCCACGTAGCCGCGGCCCTTCGGCTGGAAGCTGCGCCAGGAGATGCCTACCACGCGGGTGGTCGCGGGCGAGCGCGAACGAAAGCGTCGCACCTGTTCCGCGTCCGCGGCGAGCAGCGTGCGCGGCTGGCGCTCGAAGCTCTCGAGGCTGGGGCGCAGCAGCAGGGGCAGCGTCCCCAGGGGGACATGCCGCGAGCAGCCGGCGAATGCCGCCTTCGCTTCCTCGGGCGCGACGACCGTCCACGTTGGATGGGCGCGCGCGAAGGCGGGGACGGGCCGGCGATCGGCCTCGAGGACGAACGCCTCGCCGCGCGCGGCCACCTCGTCCACGAGCGTCGAATACAGGATCTGGTCGCCCACTCCCTGCTCGGGCCAGATCGCCACGCGCTCGCCCTTTCCCCAATCGCGCCCGGCGAATGCCGGGACCGCGAAGGCACGGGCTACCGAAACGGGGGGCGCGGTGGCGAATCGCAGCTCGTGCAGCTTCCATCCCGGATCGAACTCGAATTGCATGAGGTGCGCGAGCCCGAGGTTGTACCCCGCGCGCGCGAGCCGGGGATTCGCCTGCATGGCGCGCCGGTAGTATTCCATCGCCTCGGGCCGGCGTCCCCCCTCCTGGAGCAGGTATCCCAAATTGTTCAGCGCGTCGGCATGATCCGGCCGGATGGCGAGGGCGCGCTCGAATTGCTCGATCGCCTCGGTGTCGCGTTCGCGCTCCTGGAACACGAGGCCCAGGTTGCTGTGCGCGTCGGCGTTGTCCGGCGACTGCGCGAGCACCGCGCGAAAGCATTCGGCTGCCTCGTCGAGCTGTCCCAGCGCGGCGAGCGCGTTGCCGAGGTTGTTGCGCGCCTCGTGCATCGCGGGGCGCAGCGCGAGGGCCCGCCGGTAGCACGCCGCCGCGTCCTCGTGGCGATGGCGCTCGTAGTACGCGATGCCGAGGCTGTTGAGCACCTCCGGGGAGCCCGGGCGCAGGACCTCGGCGCGCTCGAGCAGCGGGATCGCCTCGGCGTAGCGGCCGGCCTCCCGCAGCGCCGTCCCCAGGTTCCCCATCGCGTCCACGAGTCCCGGGTCGTGGCGCAGGGCCTCGCGGTAATGGGCGACCGCCTCGTCCGCTCGCCCCGTCGCCTTGAGCGCGTTGGCGAGATTGTTGTGTGCGGGGGCGAAGGCCGGATGGATGCGAAGCGCTCCGCGATAGGCGGCGATCGCCTCCTCGAGGCGGCCGGCCTGCTGGAAGAGCAGCCCGAGGTTGTATGGCGCCTGAGGCTGCTCGGGCGCCATTGCCATCGCCCGGCGATAGGCGCGCTCGGCCCCGGGGACGTCTCCCAGGCCCGCCAGCACGCTGCCCAGCAGGTTCCACGACGGCTGGTAGTCGGCGTGCATGCGCACGAGCTTGTCGAGCTCCGTGCGCGCGTCGTCGAGACGGCCCAGCGCGAAGAGCGCCTGGGCGCGGTTGTGCCGGATCGTGATCGACGAGGGCCGCAAGGCGCGCGCCCGGTCCAGGGCCTCCAGCGCTTCCCGGGGGCGGCCCTGCGCTCCGCGGGCCGCACCCAGCAGCTCGAGCGCCTCGACGGCGCCGGGATGCTCGGCGAGCAACCTGCCCAGCACCGACTCGCATTCGGCCATGCGTCCCGCGTTGAACAGGCCGAGGGCCTGGTTGAACGCGACGGCGAGCGCTCCCGGGTTGCCGGCCGGGCTCACCGCAGGAAGAACCGGTACGCGGGATTGCGCGACTCGTCGGCGTATTCGTAGCGCAGTTCCCGCAGGAACCGGCGGAAGGCGCCGCGCCCGGATCCGGGCACCTGGAGGCCCACCAGCACGCGCCCGACGTCGGCGCCGTGGTTGCGGTAATGGAAGAGCGTGATGTTCCAGTCCGAGCCCATGTGCTCGAGGAAGTTCATGAGCGCCCCGGGACGCTCGGGGAACTCGAACCGGTAGAGCATCTCGCCCGCGACCTCGCGCGTGCGCCCGCCCACGAGATGGCGCACGTGCAGCTTCGCCAGCTCGTTGTCCGAGAGGTCCGCGGCCTTGAGGCCCGCGCGCACGAGCTGCCCGATGAGCCGCTGGGTCTCTTCCCGCCCCGACACCGACACGCCGAGGAAGACGTGCGCCTCGCCTCCCGGCGCGTAGCGGTAGTTGAATTCCGTCACGCTGCGCCGGCCCAGCAGGCCGCAGAGCTTGCGGAAGCTGCCCGGCAGCTCCGGGATGGTCACCGCGAGCACCGCCTCGCGATGCTCGCCCAGCTCGGCGCGCTCGGCCACGAAGCGCAGCCGGTCGAAGTTCATGTTCGCCCCGCAGGCGATGGCCACGAAGGTGCCGCCCTTGACCCGCCGGCGCTCGAGCCAGCGCTTGGCGCCCGCGATCGCGAGCCCTCCCGCGGGCTCCACCACGGCTCTCGTGTCCTCGAAGATGTCCTTGATCGCCGCGCAGATCTCGTCGGTGTCCACGAGCACCATCTCGTCGACCAGCTCGCGGCACAGGCGGAAGGTCTCCTTGCCCACCTGGCGCACCGCCACCCCGTCGGCGAAGAGGTTCACGTGCGGGAGCGTCACGCGCCGCCCCGCCTTGAGGGAGGCCTGCATCGCGTTGGAGTCCACCGGCTCCACGCCGATGATCTTCGTCCGGGGCGCGATGCGCTTCACGTACGCGGCCACGCCGGCGATGAGGCCGCCGCCGCCCACGGGCACGAAGATCGCGTCGATGGGCCCGGGATGCTGGCGCAGGATCTCCACCCCGATGGTGCCCTGGCCCGCGATGACGAGCGCGTCGTCGTAGGGGTGCACGAACGTGAGCCGGCGCTGCTTCGCGAGCGCCTTCGCGTGCAGCGCCGCCTCGTGGTAGCTGTCGCCATGCAACACCACCTTCGCGCCTCGCGCGGCCACCGCGGCCACCTTGATGCGCGGCGTGGTCACCGGCATCACGATGGTGGCCTCGGCGCCCAGCTTCTGCGCGGCGAGCGCCACGCCCTGGGCGTGGTTGCCCGCCGAGGCGCAGATCACCCCTCGGGCGAGCTCGGCGGGCTTGAGGTGCGCCATCTTGTTGTAGGCCCCGCGCAACTTGAACGAGAAGACCGGCTGCTTGTCCTCGCGCTTGAGCAGGATGTGATTGCCCAGCCGGCGCGAGAGCGCATTGGCCGGTTCGAGCGGGCTTTCGATCGCCACGTCGTACACCTTCGCCGTGAGGATCTTCTCGAGGTAGCTTTCGGTTTTCATGGGATCGGGTGTTGCAGCCCGCAAGCATACCAAGAACGCTCTGGGGCTTCGGCCCCTGGGTTATGCTGGGCCCATGGACGCCAACCCATTGAAGAAGGCCGCCGCGGAGGCGGCGCTCCGGTACGTCGAGGACGACACGGTGGTCGGCGTGGGCACGGGCTCCACGGTGAACTTCTTCATCGACGCCCTGGCCTCCCGCCGCGCCCGCATCTCGGGCACGGTGGCGAGCTCCGAGGCGAGCGCCCGGCGGTTGCGCGCGCTGCAGATTCCGGTGATGGAGCTGAACGACACCGACGGGTGCGACGTGTACGTGGACGGCGCCGACGAGGTGACCGAGCACCTGGCGATGATCAAGGGAGGCGGTGGGGCGCTCACCCGCGAGAAGATCGTCGCCCAGGCGAGCCGCGCCTTCGTGTGCATCGCGGACGCCTCGAAGCTCGTGCCGGTGCTGGGGAAGTTTCCGCTGCCGGTGGAGGTGATCCCGATGGCGCGCAGCTTCGTCGCGCGCGAGCTCGTGAAGCTGGGCGGGATGCCCGAGCTGAGAGCGGGCGTGACCACAGACAACGGCAACGTGATCCTCGACCTGAGGGGCCTCACGATCCTCGACCCCGTGGCCCTCGAGACCGCGATCAACCAGATTCCCGGCGTGGTCACCAACGGCCTCTTCGCCCGCCGCCCCGCCGACGTGCTCCTCCTCGCCACCGCCGAAGGCGTGCGGACCATCCAGCGCCCGCGCTAGGGAAAAGGGGTCAGGTTACTTTTCCCCGACTACGGCTTGGGGACGTAGCCGGTGGCGGCGTCGGCGCCTTCGCCGAAGAAGTGGTTGCGCATCTGCTCCTCGAGATACTTGCGCGCCTTGGGATCGGCGAGGTTCAGGCGGTTCTCGTTCACCAGCATCTTCTGGTGCTCGAGCCAGGCCTTCCATGCTTCCTTCGAGACGCTCTCCCAGAGGCGCTTGCCGAGCTCGCCCGGGTACGGAGGGTGGTCGAGGCCCTCGGCCTCGCGCTTCAACTTGACGCAGTTCACCATGCGGGACATTGCTAGAGCTCCTTCACGAATACCTTCGAACGACGATCGGTGTTGTAGCGGCCCCGCCGCGCCGCGGGCAGCCGCTCCGGCGCGGCCTCGGCGAAGCCGCGTTCCAGGAACCAGTGGGTGGTGCGGGTCGAGAGGACGAAAAGCGATTTCATGCCCTGCGCGCGCGCGCTGGCCTCGGCGTACTCGAGCAGCCTCTCGCCGCGCCCGCCGTCGCGATAGAACGGGTTCACCGCGAGCGCGGCCAGCTCCGCCGCCTTCTCCTCGGGATACGGGTAGAGCGCGGCGCAGCCGAGAATGTTCCCCTCGCCCGCGATCACGAAGAAGCGCTCGATCTCGCGCTCGAGCTCGTCGGGGCTGCGCTTGACCAGGATGCCCTGCTGCTCGAGGGGCTCCAGGATCTGCACGATCCCCGCGACGTCCTCGCGGCCCGCGGGCCGGATTTCCTCGGGCGACTCGGGCACGACCATGGTGCCGATGCCGTGGTGCGTGAAGAGCTCGATCAGCAGCGCCCCGTCCACGTGCCGGCTGATGAGGTGCGCGCGCTTCACCCCGCCCGCGCACGCCCGGATCGCGCACGGAAGGTAGATCTGCACGTCCAGGGGGAGGTTGTTCGCGGCCGTGAGTTCCGCGGCCTGCTTCACCGTGAGCTCGGAGACCAGGCGCCCCTTCCCGTCGAGGGCGCCCTGGGTCTCCGTGAGGAAGATCAGCTTGTCGGCCCCGAGCGCGATCGCAGTGGAAGTGGCCACATCCTCCACGGTGCAATTGAACACGTCGCCGGTGGGCGAAAAGCCGATGGGGGAGATCAGCACCACCTCGTGGTCGTCGAGGCGGCGGCGGATTCCTTCGGCGTCGATCTTGCGCACCTCGCCCGTGTGCTGGAAATCCACGCCGCCCACCACGCCCACGGGCTTGGCCGTCACGAAGTTGCCCGAGGAGACGCGAATGTCCGCGCCCCACATGGGGCTGTTGGCGAGCTCCATCGAAAGGAGCGCCTCCATCTCCACGCGCACGATGCCGTTGGCCTCCTTCACGCAGGCGAGCGCGCGGTCGTCGGTCACGCGCCGGTTCTGCTCGTATCTCGGCGTGACCCCGTGCTGGCGCATCTGCTCCTCGATCTGCGGACGCGTGCCGTGCACCAGCACCACGCGCACCTCGAGGCTCACCAGCACGTTGATGTCGTGGGTGAGCTGCTGGAATTCCCCGTCGGCCAGCACCTCGCCGCCGAAGGCGATCACGAAGGTCGCCCCGCCCCAGCGATGGATGTAGGGCGTGGCCGCGCGAAACCACTTGACGAAGGCTTCGGTCTTGAGGGCGGGCGGTTTCGGCATGGCCGGCCATTCTAGCCGGAGAAGTCGCCCCACAGCGCCTGGATGGCGGCGAGTGCCGCGAGGGGCGCGGTTTCGGCGCGCAGCACCCGCGGTCCCAGGGACAACGGCTCGCACCCACGGCCGAGCGCCAGGTCGCGCTCCCGGTCCGACAACCCGCCCTCGGGGCCCACCAGCAGCTCGAAGGCGCCTTCGGGCGGCGCGTGGAGCGCAAGCGGCGGCGCGCCGGGCTGCAGCATCCAGCGCGGGATCGACGCGGGGGCGGCGATCCAGACCTGGAATGCCAGGGTCGGGTATACGTCGGGAATGCGGTTGCGGCCGCACTGCTCGCACGCGGCGACCGCCACGCGGCGCCAGTGGGCCTCGCGCCGGGCCGCGCGCTCCCCCGTGATACGCACCACGCTGCGGTCGCAGACGAGCGGCTGGATCCACGCAACCCCCAGCTCCACCGCCTTCTGGATGATCCAGTCCATCTTGTCCGCCTCGGGCAGTCCCTGCACCAGGCCCACGGCGAGGGCGGGTTCCCGCTCCACGTCGCGCGCCGCGCCCACCTTCACGTCCACACGGTCCCGGTCGATGCGCTGGATCACCGCCTCGTACTCGCCGCCCCGCCCGTCGAACACCGCGAGGCCGTCGCCCACCTTCAGCCGGAGCGCGCGCGAGACGTGCTGGGCGGCCTCGGGCGCCAGCGTGAACTGGGCCCCGGGTCCGAGGCGCACGTCGCAGTGGATGCGGGGAGGCGGCATCCTAGTAGCTCATGCACGCCGCGTCGAGCAGCCCCACGCCGAGCGAGATCGATCCGAGGAAGAAGCCCTGGGCGCCCTTGCCGGCCTGGATGTCCTGGGTGAGGGTGGGGATCATCAGCTTCACCGCCACGAAGGCGGCGAGCTGGACCGCGAGCGCCACGAGGCCCCAGATCGCCATGTCGGCGAGCCCCACGCTGTAGCGCACCGCGGCGGCGAGCGGCACGATGAAGCCCAGGAGCGACCCGGAGAGGCTGAAGGACGCCGCCATGTTGCCCTCGCCGATGAGGGCGAGCTCGCGGTAGGGCGTGATGCGGATGTAGAGGGCGATGAATAGCCCCAGGAGCACCAGCGAGACGGCGAGGTAGACCAGGAAATCGTCGAAGCGGGCGAACGAATCGAAGACTGCGCTCATGGCGGGGTTCCTTCCCTTCAGTCCGGGACGTAGTAGTGGGGCACGAAGCGGCTCGAGTCCTTCGTGATGGGCGTATCGTCCTCGCGGATGCCGATGCCCGCGGGCTCCTCGCCCACGATCCACGATCCGATGACGGTGTAGTTCGCTCCGAAACGCGCGAGCTCGTGGTACGCCTGCCAGACGTAGCCTTCCTCGCCGTACTCGCCGGGCGCCTCGAGCGTGCCGCCCGCGGCGGTGATGGAGACGTTGGCGCCCTCGCGCGAGTAAAGCGGCTTCTTCACGAAGTCGGTGGCGAAGCGGCCGGGCTCGAAGCTCGCCGCGAGGAGGTTGGGATGCCCCGGAAACATCTCCCAGAGCACGGGCAGGATGGCCTTGTTCGACAGCAGCATCTTCCACGGGGGCTCGATCACGCGCATCCCGGCTCCCGGCAGGTGCGGCCCGAACTCCTCGCGCACCATCCACTCCCAGGGATAGAGCTTGAAGAGCGCGGCGATGGGACGCTCGTCCAGGTCCACGAAGCGCTCGCCGTTCCAGCCGATGTCGGCGATGGCGATGGCGCGCGCGTCCAGTCCCGCCTGCAGCGCCGTGTCGCGCAGGTAGTCGAGGTTGCCGCGGTCCTCGCGGGAATCGGCATCCCCCGCGAAATACACGCGCCCGTCGGCGGGCAGGCCGCCGCGCATCTGCCGCCAGCGCGCGATGAGCTTCTCGTGGATCGAGTTGAACTGGTCTTCGGCCGGGAAGGCGTCCTGCAGCCAGTACCACTGCACGACGCTCGCCTCCAGCAGCGCCGTGGGCGTGTCGGCGTTGTACTCGAGCATCTTCGGCTCGCCCTCGCCGTTCCACGCGAGGTCGAAGCGGCCGTAGAGGCTCTTCTCGTCGTCCTCCCAAGAGCGCTCGATGAGGCCGTGGAATGCATCGGGAATGCGAAACCGCCCGTAGTCGCCCTTCTCGATCACGCGTGCGGCGGCCTCGATGCAGCGCTCATGCAGCTGCGAGGTCGCCGCCTCGAGGGTGTCGATCTCGGCGGCGGTGAAGCGGTAGCAAGCACGCTCGTCCCAGTATGTCGCGCCGTCGATGGTGTGGAAGTCGAAGCCCAGCGCCTCGACCTTCGATGCCCAGTCGACGCGGGGAACGCGCTCCTGCCTTTGCATCGCCGCCTAGCCTCCCGACGAGCGGCCCGACGCGCCAAACCCGCCGCGGCTCGTGTGCGACGAGGTGCTCCCGATCGATCGTCCGCCGCGCGTGCCGCCGGTCCACGCGGAGCCGCCGCCCGTGGCGTGGTACCGATAGACCGGCCCGTAGAAGAAGCCGCCCGCGCGGTGGCGCTCGTCGGACGCCGCGGTGCAGTCCTCGGGGCGGTTGCCCCAGTCCGCGAGGCAATCCTCGCGCGAAGCGTAGACGTCGCGGCGTTCGCCGTCCTGTCGGCTGCACGCCGCGAGGGCCGCCATGCCCATCAGCACCAGGGTCACCCGGCCCGAGGATCGGCGCATCTTCTTCAGCATTTCCCCCTCCTCCCGGGCGGCAAGCGCTTCAGGCGGCGAGCGCGCGGATGTAGTTGGGCAACGCGAATACGGCGCGGTGCACGTCGCCGTTGTAGTACTGCAGGTCGCGCAGGCCGCGCGCGGCGATCGCGCGCTCGACTTCCCCGGGCGAAAGCGTGCGCGGGTCGAGCGTGTCCGAGGCGCACGCGAAGCCCCAGATGGAGCCGTAGAGGGGGATGTGCACGAAGTAGGGTGCCACGACCGCGAACACACGGCGCAGGTTGCCCAGGGTCTCGCGCACCCGCTGGGGATGGGAGAACGGCGAACCGATATGCAGCGTGAGAGCGCCTCCCGGGGCCATGGCGCGCTTGGCGAGCGCGAAGGTGGCGGGCGAATAGAGCTCGAGCGACGGCCCCACCGGATCGGTGAGGTCCAGGGCCACCAGGTCGTAGCGCACCGTGGTCTCGCGCAGGTAGGCGAGGCCGTCGCCCACGGTGACCTTCAGGCGCGGGTCGTCGAAGGCCCCGCGGTGCACCTTCGAGAACTGCGCGCGGGCCACCTCGATCACCACCGGATCGAGCTCGGCCATGTGCACCCCTTCGAGCGAAGGGTGCTTGAGCAGCTCCTCGGAAGATCCGCCGTCGCCGCCCCCGATCACCAGGGCGCGCCGCGGATCCGGGTGCGCGACCGCCGCCGGGTGCACGAGGTTCTCGTGGTAGATGAACTCGTCGCGCTCGGACGTCATGTTGCAGCCGTCCAGGCGGAAGATGCGCCCGAGCTCGGGGGTCTCGTAGACCTCGAGCTCCTGGAACGGCGTGCGGCGGCGCTCGACGAGGCTGCCCTCGAAGTAGACGCCGCTCGCCTCGTTCAGGCGCTCGTAGATCTTGCCGGACACCGCGCGGGACGGCAGCGCGTCAGCCGTTGGCCACGCGCCGCTTGATGGGAAGGTCCTTGCCGCGCATCACGCGCTCGACGAGCACGTCGCCGGGCTTCAGGGCCTTGACCAGGGTCTTGTACACCGCCTCGGCCTTGCCGGTGTTGTCGGACGTGAAGTTGCAGACGTACACGTCGAGGGTGGCCGCGTCGCGCTCCGGCCAGGTGTGGATCGCGAGGTGGGATTCGGCGAGCACGACCGCGCCCGTCGCGCCCCCGTCCTGGATGCCGTTGGCGCCGTCGAACTGGTAGAAGTGGTCCCCGAGCACCGTGAGGCCCACGGCGCGGCAGGCGTCCACGCACAGCTCGCGCAGCTTCGCGGACGAGACCAGCAGCTCGCCCTTCTGGCAGTTGTACAGGTCAGCGATGATGTGCAGTCCCTTCACTTCGATACCCCCTTCCAAGCAAAGATCCGCAGTGGAGGGACTGCGCGCGCGACCTCGGGCGACCCGCCTTCGGCGGGGCGCCCTCAGACCCAGGGCGGCGGGCGAAATCCTTCTTGCAGAGGTTTACCCAAGCGAAAAATATCGCGGTGAAAAAGTGCGCAAGTATAATCGCATATATCTTGCTTCGTGAAGCATTTTCGAGAAATTTCCCATGCCCGACACGCCCGCAGCCCAAGCTTCCTCCGCCGATCTCGCCAACGCCATCCGGGCGCTCGCGATGGACGCCGTGCAGAAGGCGAACTCCGGGCATCCGGGCATGCCCATGGGCATGGCCGAGATCGCCGAGGTGCTCTGGCGGCGCTTCCTCCGGCACAACCCCGCCAATCCCGCCTGGGCCGACCGCGACCGCTTCGTGCTTTCCAACGGGCACGGCTCGATGCTGCAATACGCGCTGCTGCACCTCACCGGCTACGACCTGCCGATGGAGGAGCTGCGCAATTTCCGCCAGCTGCACTCGAAGACCCCGGGACATCCCGAGGTGGGCGTAACACCCGGCGTCGAGACCACCACGGGCCCCCTCGGCCAGGGACTCGCCAACGCGGTGGGCTTCGCGCTCGCCGAAAGGCTCCTCGCCGCGGAATTCAACCGGCCCGGCCACACGATCGTCGACCACCGCACCTTCGTGTTCGCGGGCGACGGCTGCATGATGGAAGGCGTCTCCCACGAGGCGTGCTCGCTCGCGGGCGTGCTGGGCCTCGCCAAGCTCGTCGTCTTCTACGACGACAACGGAATCTCTATTGACGGCAAAGTCGACGGGTGGTTCCGCGACAACACGCCGATGCGTTTCGCCGCCTACGGGTGGAACGTGATCCCCAACGTCGACGGCCACGACGTGCGCGCGCTCGAGGCGGCGATCGGCGAAGCGCTCGCGAGCTCCGGCAAGCCCACGCTCGTGTGCTGCAAGACCGTGATCGGCAAGGGCTCGCCGGGCAAGGCGGGAAGCTGCGACGCCCACGGCGCGGCGCTGGGCGACAAGGAGATCGCCGCCACCCGCGAGGCGATCGGCTGGCGCCATGCGCCGTTCGAGATTCCCCAGGCCGTCTACCGCGCCTGGGACGCGCGGGCGCGCGGCGCCGAGGTCGAGGCCGAATGGAACGCGCGCTTCGCGGCCTACGGCGAGGCCCATCCGCAAGCCGCGCGGGAGTTCCGCCGGCGCATGGCCGGTGAGCTTCCCGACGGATGGGCCGGGCAGGTGCAGGCGATGCTCGCCAAGGCCGTGGAGAAGGGCGAGACGGTGGCCACGCGCAAGGCCTCGCAGCTGGCGCTCGAGGCGCTGGCTCCCCACCTGCCGGAGCTCATCGGCGGCTCCGCGGACCTCACCGGATCCAACCCCACGAACTGGTCGGGCTCGAAGCCGGTCACCGCGACCCAGGCCGGCAACTACGTGTACTTCGGCGTGCGCGAGTTTGCGATGGCCGCCATCGGCAACGGCCTCGCCCTGCACGGAGGCTTCATTCCCTACTCGGGCACGTTCCTCACCTTCTCCGACTACTCGCGCAACGCCCTGCGCATGGCCGCGCTCATGAAGGCGCGCAACATCTTCGTCTTCACCCACGACTCCATCGGGCTGGGCGAGGACGGGCCCACGCACCAGTCGGTCGAGCACGTGGCGAGCCTGCGCCTCATCCCGCACATGGACGTCTGGCGCCCGTGCGACACCGTGGAGACCGCCGTCGCGTGGGCGTCGGCGATCGAGCGGCGCGACGGGCCCAGCGCGCTCGCGCTGTCGCGGCAGAACTCGCCGTTCGTGAAGCGCTCGGCCGCGCAGGTGGAAGCGGTCCGGCGCGGCGGCTACGTGCTCTCGGATGCCCCCGGGGCCCGCGCCGCCATCATCGCCACGGGCACCGAGGTGTCGATCGCGCTCGCCGCGCAGAAGTCCCTGGGCGAGGCGGGCGTGCCGGTGCGTGTCGTGTCGATGCCCTGCACCAGCGCCTTCGACCGCCAGGAGGCTGCGTGGCGCGAGGCCGTGCTGCCGCGCACGATGCCGCGGGTCGCGATCGAGGCCGGCGTCACCGACCTCTGGCGCAAATACGTGGGGCTCGACGGCGAGGTGGTCGGCGTGGACCGCTTCGGCGAGTCCGCGCCCGCCACCGCCGTCTACAAGTTCCTCGGCGTGGACGCGGCACACCTCGAGGCGGCGGTGCGGCGCGTTGTCTGACGTCGCCGCGGGTCTCGTCCTGCGCGCGGCCGCGCCGCGCGACGCCGAGGCCATCGCGCATGTGCACCGCGAAAGCTGGCGCACCACCTACGCCGGAATCCTTCCCCTCGCGGTGATCGCCCAGGAAGGCGGAAGCCGGAGTGCCGCCACCTGGCGCCATCGCCTCGCCCTGGACGCCCCCGAAGCCGCCACCTGGCTCGCCGAGCGCGGCGGCACGGCAGTGGGATTCGCCTCGTGCGGGGCGGCGCGCCATCGCCTCGAAGGGCTCGAGGCGGAGATCTACTCCCTGTACGTGCTGCAGCCGGAGCAGCGCCGCGGCATCGGGCGCGAGCTGGTGCGCGCCTGCGCCCGGCACTTCGTGCGCCACGGCCACTTCGGCTTCTACCTCTGGGTGCTGAAGGCCAACCGGGCGCGGCTTTTCTACGAATCCGTCGGCGGGGAGGAAATCGGCGCCAAGACCGAGCGGCTGGGGCTGCATTCCTTCGCCCAGGTGGCCTACGGGTGGCACGACCTCACGGGCCTCGTGGGAGGATGACGCAGCGCAAAGTC
>JAAOZZ010000261.1 GCA_012274175.1 Betaproteobacteria bacterium | reverse complement strand
TCGAGTCCGGGAACCACGCGGACCTCGTGGGCGCGGGCGGCATGTACGCGGGTCTGCACCGGCTCCAGTTCGCGAGCGCATGAGCGGCGCCTCCGGAGGGACGCAGCCGAGGCTGCGCATCCTGCACACGGAGTCCTCGCTCGGATGGGGAGGCCAGGAAATCCGCGTGCTCACCGAGGCCCGCGGCGTGGCGCAGCGCGGCCACGACGTCGCGATCGCGGCACCCGCTCCATCGCGCATCTTCCGCGAATCGGCGCACTACGGCGTCGAGGCGCTGGCGCTGCCCATCGCGCGCAAGGGCGTGGGCGGAGTGCTTGCGCTGCGCCGCCTCCTCGCAATCCGGCCCTTCGACGTGGTGAACACCCACAGCTCCACCGACGCGTGGTGCGCGGCCATCGCCTGCCGCACACTGCACGAACCTCCCGCCGTCGTGCGTACCCGGCACATCTCCGCCAGCGTGCCGCGCAACGCCGCCACCCGCTGGCTCTACAACCGGGCCACGGCGCGCATCGTGACCACGGGGGAGCGGCTGCGCGAGCAGGTGATCGCCGAGGTGCACGCCGACCCGGGGCGCGTGGTGTCGATCCCCACCGGCATCGACCTCGCGCGATTCTCGCCCGGTGACCGGGCCGAAGCCCGCGCGCGGCTCGGGCTTCCCGCCGACGCGGCCATCGTCGGCATCGTGGCCACCCTGCGCAGCTGGAAGGGCCATCGCTATCTCCTGGAGGCGATCGCGCGGCTCGCAAGGCCCGGCGTGCTGCTGGTCGTGGTGGGCGACGGACCGCAGCGCTGGGCGCTCGAAGCCCTGGCCGTCGAGCTCGCGCTCGCCGAAGCCGTTCGCTTCATGGGCAACCAGGCGGACGTGGCCGACTGGATGCGCTCCTTCGACGTCTTCTGCCTGCCCTCCTACGCGAACGAGGGCGTGCCCCAGGCGCTGATGCAGGCCATGGCCTGCGGCCTTGCGGTGGTGACCACGCCCGTGGGCAGCATCGAGGAGATCGTGCGCGACGAAGCCACGGGCGTGCTCGTGCGGCCGCAGGATGGCGAGCGCCTCGCCGCGGCGCTGGGCTCGCTCCTCGACGACGGGACGCGGCGCGAGGCCCTCGGCCGGGCGGCGCACGCGCAAGCCCTCGAGCGCTTCGGCGACGCGCGCATGGTCGAGCGCATGATCGCCGTCTTCCGCGAAGTCGTGGCCGAGCGCGCCCGGTGATCTCCGTCTTCCGGGAAGCCGCGGGCGATCGCCATGGGTGAGCGCTTCTCGACCCGCGCGCTGGTGGTGTCCCGTGCGCTGGCGCGCCGCGCGATGTCGGGCGCTCGAGCACCGCACGGCCCCATCGCGCGGGCACTCGTCGCCCACAACCTGCTGCTGGGCGACACGCTGATGCTCACCCCCCTGCTCGCCAAGCTGCGAGCGTCGCACCCGGAAGCGGAAATCACCCTGCTCGCCGCGCCCGCGTTCGTGCCCCTGTATTCCCGCGCCCCCTACGGCGTGCGCGCGCTCCCCTTCACGCCCTCCGATGCCTCCACCGCACGGGCACTCGTGCGCGAAGGACCGTTCGACCTCGCCGTGGTGGCGGGAGACAACCGCTACAGCTGGCTCGCCGCGGCCATGGGGGCACGGCATATCGTGGCCCATGCAGGCGGCCCTTCGCGCTCGAACTGGTTCGTCGACACGCAGCGGCCCTATCCCGACGAGCCCGCGGCATGGGGCGACATGGTGGCGGACCTGGTGGAAGGGGAAGATCCCTCGCCCTACGCCCGCTCCGATTGGCCCAGCCCCGATCCACGGCCCTTCGCGCGACCCGAGGCGCCCTACGCGGTGCTGCACGTGGGCGCGAGCACTCCCCTCAAGCAATGGGTGCCCGAGCGCTGGAGCGCCCTCGCCGACGCGTTGAACGAGCGCGGGCTGCGCGTGGTCTGGAGCGCGGGACGCGGCGAGGAATCCATCGTCGCTGCGTGCGATCCGGCGAGTCGCCATGCCACCCTCGCGGGCCAGCTCGACCTGGCCCAGCTGCGCTGTCTGCTCGAGGGCGCGCGGCTGCTCGTCGCACCGGACACGGGCGTCTCCCATCTCGGGCGCGTCGCGTGGACGCCCACCGTCACGCTTTTCGGTCCGGGATCCGCGGCGGTGTGCGACCGCGGGCGGTTCTGGCGCGACACGCCGTGGCGCGCCGTGGGGGCGGAGACGTTTCCCTGCCGCAACGAGCAGGTGCTCTTCGGGCGCAAGGTGACGTGGGTGCGCCGTTGCAGGCGCACCATCGAGGAATGCGCGGAGCCGCGCTGCATGCACGCCATTTCCGTCGAAGCGGTGCTCTCGGCGGTCGACGAGTTGCTGCGCGGCTGAGGGATCGCGCGGGGCGCAAAGTCCCGCCTCGAGGAACTCCGCGACCCCTACCCGGGTCCGAAAACTGGATCCTCGCGATTTCCATGTCGATTCTCTCCCCTGCCTGCCGCCGGCGTTGCGCCGCGGCGCTCCTCCTCCTGCTGGCATGTCCCGTGGCGATGGCCGCGCTTCCCGTCGTGCCGGGCGAGCCCGCGCTGGCGCCGAAGGTCGCGCGCCCCGCTGCGCGCCTGCACCTGGTGGGGAAGGAGGCCGCGCAGCAACCGCCTCGCGCCCGGACCACGCTGTCGCCGGTGACCGACAGCGAGCTCGCGCGCGTGCGCCGCGCCAACGGCGGATCCACCGCGCAGCACCTCAAGCGCCTGGTGATCGGCATCGAGCGCGATGCCGCGGGAACCGTTCCCCTTCCCGCCTCCAGCGACCTGCAATGGATCGCGGTCGACGACGGCCATGCCGCGCGCATGACGGTCACCTCGCCCGAGGCGGCGGCGATGCGCGTCTCCTTCGCGCTGGCCGGAGTGCCTGCCAACGTGGAGATGGTCTTCTTCGGCTCCGCGCGGCCCGAGCGGCTCTTGGGCCCCATCCGCGTGGGCGACATCGCCGATCGCACCGCGCCCTGGTGGTCTCCCGTCACCGAGGGCGAGGCCCAGACAGTGGAAATCTTCGTCCCCGGGCCCGGCGATCCGCGCTCGCTTCCGTTTCACGCAGTGAGCGTGTCCCATCTCTTCGCCGGACCCTCGAGCCGTTTCGAAAAGCGCGTCCAGGACATCGGCCTCGCGGGATCATGCAACGTGGACCTCGCGTGCTCCTCGTTGAACGCCACGAGCGCCTTCCACAGCGTGGCCGAAGCCGTGGCGCAGATGGTGTTCACCGACGGAGCGTTCACGGCACTTTGCACCGGCACGCTCGTGAACGACACCGACGGCTCGACGCAGGCGCCGTGGTTCTACTCCGCCAACCATTGCTTCGAGAACGATTCCCCGCCGTACAAGACTCCGGCGCAGATGCAGGCGGTGGCGAGCAGCCTCGACACGCTGTGGTACTTCGAGGCCGCTTCCTGCGGCAGCTCCACGCCCAGCACCGCGTATCAGCAACTTTCGGGCGGGGCGACCTACGTCTACAACAACGCCGATTCCGACGTCATCTTCCTGCGCCTGAACGATACGCCGCCGATCGGCGCCTTCTACGCGGGCTGGGACCCGAACCCGATCTCCCCGGGCACGGCGATCGCCACCGTGCATCATCCCGAAGGCGACCTGAAGAAGGTGTCCCAGGGCACCGTGCTGGGATTCTCGGCTCCCGGTGTCGCGGGAGGGTCCAACCAGTTCGTGCAAGTGCGATACAGCTCCGGCACGACGGAGCCGGGAAGCAGCGGAGCGGGGCTCTTCACGACCAACGGCTCCCAGTACCTGCTCCGCGGCGGGCTGTGGGGAGGCACCGCGCTTTGCTCCAATCCGACGGGCACCGACGACTATTCGCGCTTCGACCAGGCCTATCCCGCCCTGGCCGCATACCTGAGCCCGGCCGCGGCGCCGGCGACCGACTACACCGACCTGTGGTGGAACCCCGACGAGTCGGGCTGGGGCTTGAGCCTCACCCAGCACGCTTCGCGCAACATCTTCGGCGTGTGGTACACCTACGCCGCCGACGGCACGCGCACCTGGTATGTGCTGCCCGGCGGCACGTGGACCTCGGGCAATACCTTCTCGGGCACGCTCTACGCGACCACGGGGCCGGCGCTCGACGGAGCTTTCGACCCGGGCCAGGTGACGCGAACCCCGGTCGGCACGGGCACGCTCGATTTCATCGACGCGAATCACGGCACGTGGACCTTCACGGTGGACGGAGTGAGCGGGTCGAAGGTGATCCAGCGCCAGCCCTACTAGCCCCTTGAGCGCGGGGCGGCGGGCGGCTACCCTCACGGCTATGCCCGGGCCACGCCTTACCGCGACCATCGTCACCTACCGGCCGGACCCGCGGCTGCTCGCGCGCGCCTTGGCCTCGCTTGCCGTCGCCGCGAAGCACGCACGCTCCGCGGGACGCATCGATGGCGCGCGGGTCTTCGTGGTGGACAACGGGCCCGCCGCGTCCCGACCGGATGTCGAGGCGGCGCTCGCCTCGTGGCTCCCGGAGGCGGGAACGATCGAGATCGTCTCGGGACACGGCAACGTGGGCTACGGCCGCGCCAACAATCTCGTGCTGGGCCGCCTCGGCTCGGAGTTCCACCTCGTGATGAATCCCGACGTCGAGCTCGAGCCCGAATGCCTCGACGCGGCGCTCGCGGCGCTGGGGGAGCATCCCGCATTCGGGCTGGTGGCGCCCGCGGTCTTCGGAGACGACGGCGCGCGCCAGTACCTCTGCAAGCGCTATCCGTCGGTGTGGGTGCTCTTCCTGCGGGGATTCGCGCCGGACTTCGTGCGCCGCCACTTCACGCGCACGGTGGACGCCTACGAGATGCGCGACGTGATCGCGGACCGCGTAGTGGAGGGAGTCCCGCTCGCGAGCGGCTGCTTCATGCTTCTGCGCACCGCGCTATTCGAACGCCTGGGCGGGTTCGACCCGCGCTTCTTCCTCTACTTCGAGGACTACGACCTCAGCCTGCGCGTGGGCCGGGAAGCGACCGTGGCCTACGTGCCCCAGGCGCGCATCGTGCATCACGGGGGGCAGGCCGCGCGCAAGGGCTGGCGCCACGTCGCGTGGTTCCTGCGCTCGGCGCGGCGGTTCTTTTCCATCCACGGATGGAAGCTCGCCTAGCTCGAGCTCCCCTCGAGCACAGCGCGCCCGAGGAAGTCCTCCAGCGCCCGCACCGGCTCCTCGCGCTCGAACAAATGCTCGCGACCAGCGAGGATACGCTCCGAGATCGAGCGCCTTTCCTCGGCATCGCGACCCAGGCGCACCGCCATCTCGACGTGGCCCTCGAAGTCCGCGGCGACGAGCTCGGGCACGCCCACGATGCCCAGCATCGCCTGGCTCTGGCGGCCGCGCATGAGCGCACCCGGGCGCGTCACCACCGGCAAGCCGCTCGCCAGCGCGTCGAGGGAGGTGTTGCCGCCCGACCAGTGCACGGTGTCCAGCATCACGTCGCAGAGCTGGTTCAGGCGCAGGTAGATCGGGTGGGGAAGGAAGGGGGCGAGGAAGCTCACGCGCTCGTGGATGTCGATGCCGCGCTCGCGCAGCACCCCTTCCAGGCGCGTGGCGAACGTCTCCGTGAGCCGGTCGTGGTGGGATGCGAACATCACCGCGATGCCGCGCGAATCGCGCGCGAGGACCTCGGCGATCAGCGCGTCGTTGTCGGGATGGATCTTGAAGAGCGATTGCGGCACCAGGTAGAGCGTCTTGTCGGCGGGGAGCCCGAAATCCTCGCGCGTGCCGGTGGTTTGCGCATGCGGCACCGCGTAGCGCGTTCCGAGCCCGGGAAGGCGCGCGAGCCGTTCGCGGTAATGGCGCTCGCCGTCCGCGGGCTCCATCGCCTCGCAGGAGATGAACCAGTCGATGGATTCGAGCCCGCTCGTCGTGGGATGTCCCCATCCCGCGCACTGCACCGGCGCGAGCCGCAGCGCAGCCAGGGTGAATGTGTCGGGATGCATCCCGAGCTCGGGGTAGACGAGGATGTCGAGCCCATCGCCGGCGACCTGTTGCGCGAGTGTCAGCAGGGGCCGTCCCGGCAGGTGGCGAAACGTATCGGCGGCCGCGGCGATGGTGCGCGTGTCGTCGGCCACCCATTCGTTCGTGTAGTAGACGAAGACCTCGAATCGGCTGCGATCCAGGTGGGTGATCCACGACGAAAAATATCGCCCCGCCGTGCAATTGAAAAAGAAGTGGCTGAAGAAGCCCACGCGAATGCGCCCGTCCGCCCGGCGCGGTGCGCGCGGCGCGAAGAACTCGGGCATCGCCGGCTCGAGCACCGAGCGCAGGAAATCGCCGTAGCGGGACTGCAGCGCGCGATCCTCCCGTCCCTGGTAGGCAAGGTAGAAGTTGGTCCAGCGCGCCTCCGCGAGCGCCTGCTCCGCGCCCGGAAAGCGGAACCGCGCGGCCGACGCGTGCAGCGACTCCAGGCCCGCGTCGTATTCCGCGCGAACCCGCTCCACCTGCTCCACGCTCGTGTACACCTGGGGAAGCAGCAGATTGGCACCCAGCGCGGCGCGCAGGCTCGCGGGGAACTGCGCCGATATGCGCCGGTATTCCGCGCGCGCCTCCTCGAAACCCCCTGCTTCGGCGATGAGCTCAGCCAGGGCCGCGCGGGCCTTCAGGTTCGTGGGTGCCGCGCGCGCGGCCGCCGAATAGGCCGCGAGGGCGTTCGCCGTCTCCCGCTTGCGCCGGTGGATGTCGCCCAGGAGGAGCCAGCCTTCGACGTGGCCCGGGTCGAGGCGCACGGTGTGCTGCGCGTGCTCCAGGGCGCGCGCCGCATCGGTGCGCAAATGGTAGATGCGCGCGAGGTTGAAATGGGCAAGCGGATATCGGGGGTCGATCGAGAGCGTGTGGTTGAAGGCGCGCATCGCCTCGTCCAAGCGGTCCAGGGATTGCAGCGCCACGCCGAGATTGTTCCAGGCGCGCACATGGGAGGAATCCAGGCCCACCGCCGCCTGGAAATCCTTGAGCGCGTCGGCCACGCGCCCCTGGTCCATGTGCACGCGGCCCAGCTCGACGTGGCCGCCGACCCAGTCGGGACGCGCCTCGACCACGCGCGCGAAGCAACGCTCCGCGCCCGCGAGATCGCCGCGGTCGTGGAGGATGCCGCCTTCGAGCAGCAGGTAGGCGGGCCTGTCGCCGCCCAGCGCGATCGCGCGCTCGACGCTTTCCTGCGCCTGCGGCAAGCGCCCCGACTGGTGCTCGGCCAATCCCTTGAGGTGCCACACTTCCGCGCTCGCCGGGTCCGCCGCGAGCACCTCGTCGTAGGCGGAGATCGCGCGCGGATAGTCGCCGCTCTGGTGGTGCCGGCGCGCCTCGTCGATCCGCGGGTCGCTCATCGCCCGCGGCCCGGAAGCCATGCGTGGGCGAGCTCCACCACGCCGTAGTCGCGCGTCTCGCCGGTCACCACGAATTCCACCTCCAGCGTGTCGAAGAGCCGCAGTCCTTCCGCGTCGAGGGTGTGCACCCGCATGCGGTACTTTCCGGGCAGCAGCGCCAGGGCCTCGAACCGCACGGCGAACCCGAACTGGCACGGCTCGAGGCGCGCGGGACGAAAGCCCGTCTCGTTGGAATGGGATCCGTACACGGACGTGCCGTCGACGCGCACGACGCCGAAGAGCAGCACGGGCGGCCGGTCGTCGGGCTCGTAGGCCACGCCCTGCAGCACGAGCGCCTCGCCGCGGCGGAAGGTGTCGGCGCGCACGCCGTCCCCGCGCTCCGTCCACGCGGACATGATCCTCGGCAGCGTGCCCTCGGCCCGCGGCGCGGGGCGTGCCTTGCCATTCTTCTCCTCGTGGTAGGTGAGGTATTCGCGCGTGACGTCGAAGCTCTCGCCCTGCATGCGCGCCCGCCCGTGGTGGATCCAGATCGCGCGACGGCACAGCGTCTGCACGTGGTACATGCTGTGGGAGCACATGAGCAGCGTGCCGCCGTCGCGCAGGAAGCCCTCGAGCCACGCGATGCACTTTTTCTGGAACGACTCGTCGCCCACCGCGAGGACCTCGTCGGTGATGAGCACGTCGGGCTCGAGGGCGGTCGCCACGGCGAAGCCCAGCCGCACGACCATGCCCGAGGAGTAGTGCTTGATCGGCTCGTCGATGTGCTCGCCGATGTCGGCGAAGGCGACGATGGAATCCACCTTGGCGCGGGTTACCCGGCGCGATAGCCCCATGAGGGCGCTCGACAGGAAGATGTTCTCGCGGCCGGTGTAGTCGGGGTGGAATCCGCTGCCCAGCTCGAGCAGCGCTCCCACCCGGCCCTGCACGCGCACCTCGCCCGCGGTGGGCCGCACCACGCCCGCGATGATCTTGAGCAGCGTCGACTTGCCGGCGCCGTTCTCGCCCACGATCCCGAGGGATTCCCCGCGCCGCAGCTCCAGGTCGATGCCGTCCAGGGCGCGGAAATGCGGCATGTCGCGCCGGCGGAAGAGCAGCGCCGCGAGGGTTCGCAGGCGGTCCGTGCCGGTGGAGATCTTGGGGTAATCCTTGCCCACGCCGCGCAGCCGGATCAGCTCCCGCGCGTCTCCGGTCCCGCCGCTTTCGGCCCCGGTCGACGTCGCCGTTCCAGGCACGACGGCGGCGGTCACAGGAAATCCTCGAAATGCGGGGACAGGCGCTCGAAGAACCAGAGTCCCGCGACGAAGACCGCCGCGCAGGCGATGCCGATGCCCAGGTCGCCGGCCACGAATCCGCTGCCATGCAGGAGCACCTCGCGCATGCGTTCCGAGTACCAGGCGAGGGGATTGAGCTGCACCCACGGGCGCAGCGATGCCGGGACGAGGCTCGCGGGATACAGGATGGGCGAGGCGTAGAAGAGGATCGTGAGCACGACCTGGAGGACGTGCTCCACGTCGCGCAGAAGGGTCTGCAGGGCCGCCAGGAAGGCGCCGATGCCCGCGGCGAGCAGCATGTAGGGGACGAGCAGCACGAATGCGATCGGCAGGCCCCGCAAGCCAATGGGCTCGCCGGCGATCCGCAGCGCGAGGAGCACGGCGAGGAACCCCACCCCGTGCACCACGCACGAGGCCAGGATCGCGGAGTACACCAGCAGGCGGTGGGGGAAGGCCACCTTGCGGATGAGGCCGGCGTTCGCTCCGATCGCTCCCATGGCCCGCTGCACGCCCTCGGAGAACATGATCCAGGGCCAGAGTGCCGCCGCCATGAACGTCACGTAGCCCACGTTCGGATAGGACGGCGGGACGCCGATCCGGAAGACCTTGCTGAAGACGAAGGCGTAGATCGCAAGCTGCGCGAGCGGGTGCAGCAGGGTCCACGCGAGGCCGGAGACGCTGCCCGCGTAGCGGTTCAACAGCTCGCGGCGCGTGAACGAGAGCAGCAGCCAGCCCCAGCGCGGTGCAGCGGGGGTCGATACGCCGGGAGCGCTCACGGGGACGGGGGTGGCGGCTTGCGGCCCGTCAGGAGGCCGCGTGCGCCTTCGCGCGGCTTTGCACGCGCAACATCGCGTCGCGCTCGGCGAACCATTCCTGCGCGTACTCGCAATCCCGGTAGGCCTCGAAGTACGGCCCACCGATGGTGTAGTGCACGAGGCTCGCGTCCCGGCTCGGCGCGTCGTAGCCGACCAGGTGGTTCCAGCGGTGGGAGATCTCGCCGATGAGCGCTTCCGAAGCGAGCCACTTGAACTGGTGCAGCTCCAGGCCGCTCGCGGCGTTGACGAAATCCGGGGTGAGCGCCGCGCACTTCGCGCAGTTCATCAGCATCACCGACGACCAGTTCTTCTTCTCGTACTTGGTCTGCACCGCGCCGAGGAACTTGACCTCCTCCTTCGGCACGTGGACGTGCTTCACCAGCTGTACCGCGTAGCGCTCGTCGCGCAGGTTCCAGAGCTTCGCGATGTCGTCCAGGACCAGCATGTCGCAATCCATGAAGATCGCCCAGCCCTCGTAGCCGCACAGGTACGGAGTGAGGAAGCGCGAGAACGAGAAATCCGTGGACTGCAGCGGGTTGCGCTCGCGCCGGTAGACGCTTGCGAGCTGGGAGAGCATGAGCGGCGCGATCGCCACCGGCTGCGAGGAGCGCGCGTGGATCGAATGGGAGAGCACGCCGAAGGCGGCTGCCTCGCGCGCGTCGTAGCCGATGAAGACGCGGATCACGGACCCGGCGCGCGTGGTGAGGGAGGAAGCGGGCCGGGTATCACTTCGCCGGCTTCGTCGGGAACGGGTCGATCGGCGGGAAAACGCCCTTCGTGGAGACGACGAACGCCTCGACGTTATCCTTGTGGATGACCACCGACTTCGATTCGCGCACGGCGCGTATGGCGTCCTCGAGGCGCTTCTTCGCGAGGCGCTCCTTCTCGGCCTTGATGATGGACGCCTTCACGGCCTCGAATTTCATCGGCTCGGGCTTCTGGCGATCCACGAAGCGCACGATGTGGAATCCCATGTAGGACTCGATCGGCGGGGAGATCTCGTCCTTCCGCGCGGCCTTGTCGATCCATTCCGTCACCGGCGGCACGAACGACTTGGGCGAGTTCCAGCCGAGGTCCCCGCCATTGCGCTTCTTGTCCGGGTCGTCGGAATAGCGCGCGGCGAGCGAGAGGAAGTCCTCCTTGCCGGACTTGGCCTCGTCGTAGACCTGCTTCGCCCTCTCGAGCGCCATCTCGCGCGTGCGCCCCGTAAGGCCGATGAGGATGTGCTGGACGTACACCTGCTCCGGCTTCACGTAGCGCGTGGCATCGGCATCGTAGAGCTCGCGGGCGCGCTGGTCGAAATCCATCTTCTCGGTGGCTTCGTCGAGGCGCTTGATATAGAGGTCCGCGAGAAGCGCGTCCTGCGCCTGCGCGAGGCGGCGCTGGACCACGGGATCCTTGTCGAGGCCCGCCTCGCGCGCCTTGGAGGCGAAGGAGCGGGCGACGAATATGTTGTCGACCATGCCCGCAATGCGCTCATAGGAAGTGCGGAACTCGGAGCGCGTCTCCGGCGGCACGCGCTCCATCGCGCCCAGGAAATCACCGGCGTCGACCTTGATGGGGCCGTCCACGATGAGCGGCGCGTCGAGGGGAGGGTCGCCCGCGAGCGCGGGAAGTACCAGGAGCGCGGCGGCCGCGAGGAGAAAGGTGGATCGCATGATTTTCCTGTGCATGAATGAGAAAGCGCCCGCGCGATGGATCGCGCGGGCGCCGGAGAGTTCAGAACGCGTTCAGCGACTCACCAGGAACCGGGACCCCATTGCAGCGAGTTGCCACCGCCGGAACCCGCGGGGTAAGTCCATCGCACGTTCACGTACCACGGTCCGGAAGCGGTCGGAGCCCAGCAACCGCGAGCGCCAAGGGATGCCTGGTCGGTCCAGCTGAACCTGGGCATCGTGTAGATGGGGATCGAGGGGTTGTTTGTCGTGGTCCACCTGCTGTAGCACTGGCTCACGTAGTGCCCCGAGGTGTCGCTCGAATCGAAGATCGCGCCCGGGCACTTGGAAACAGACAACTCCGTGACGAGGCTGGCAGGCGTAATGGCCATCTGCCCCTGGATGAAATTGACGGAAACCGGCGGGTTCGGCGCGGCGATCACGGTCCAGTAACCGATCTTCCCGGAGGACATCAGGGTTCTCGAAGGCGCCGCGCCGATCGGCCCCAGATCCTGACCGGCGATAGTGGTGCCGATGGCGGGCGTCGGGCAACCCGCCGGGACCGTGGTGCCAGTCGAGCCCGGGTCATAAACGGTGATGGTCGCCGCGGACGAAGCCGTGTCGGAGGAATTCACCGGGACGAGCGTTATCACGCAGGTACCTACCGCCGTCGTCGTGATAGTGATGAACTGCGCGGGCGAACTGGCATCGGCAAATAGAAGGCCACCACTCGAATTGGTGCACCCGTTGCCGGTGAGTGAAAATCCCACCGTAGCCGGACCGGTTCCGCCCGTACGAGTCACCCTGACGCTGCTGGTGTCCGTGGTGGCGATCGCCAGCTGCGACGGAAAGGAAAGACTGAAATTCGCGGACGTGCTGGAGGAAGCGACGCACGTGATGCTCAGCGTTCCGTCCGGCAACACCGTGATGGCTCCAGTGTACGTGCAGGATCCCACGGCGGTCTGGCCGGAAAGGGTCACGGTCTGTACGGCGGCGGCGGGGATGGCAACCGCGAGTGTCAGGAATGCACCTGCGACGATCAATGTGCGCCGCAGGAGACTGGATATGGAGAAGTTCATGGGGCTCCCTTTCGGCTTGCCCGGGGTCGCATCGGACCGCTAGGCGTGAATCGAAACTTTAAATGAATCTGAATGATACAGATCCAACTTCAGGCTCATTGTGAACTCTATCACTAATGAAGGCAGATAGGAAAAAAAACAGGCGGACCGGAAGGCCCGCCTGCAGGATCGAAACGCCCGGAAGGATGTTCCCTCCCGGGCAGCACTGCAATATTACGGGGTGATCGTCGTCTGGTAGCTATGCGCGAACAGGCCACCGTAGTTGCCCTGGCAGGAGCCAGTGCCGCAGGTCAGCGTGCCGTTGCTGAACGTACGGAACATGAAGCCCACCACCGGCAGACCGAAGAACGTCACTTCGCCGGGCACCACCGCACCGAACGCCGGAGCGTCCGTGCCCATCGCGATGTGCTCCGACGTGCCGCCACCCGTTCCCAGGCCCGCGACTGCGCCGGCACCCGTGAACGTGAGGAACGCCCAGCCGTTCTGGAAGCCGGAGGTGACGTTGACGTTGGTCAGGTTCTTCGAGCCCAGGACCGTGGACGAAGTGGTATCCACCTGCGTGTGCGAGTCGCTGTTGCGGATCGACAGGACCGTGGACTCCCAGCAAAGCGAGTTCGCGGTACCGGCCGGCGGCAGCGGCGAGAAGTCGGACCCGGAGGCCGTGGCGCTCTGCTCTTCGCGGTTGAAGAACGTGAAGCCGATGGTTTCGCAAGCTCCGCCGATGGTCAGCACGTTGGTGTACGGCTGGGCCGCGGTCACGTCGTTCACGAACTGGTTCTTCAGCGGCTGGGTCAGGACCCAGTCGGTGAGCGAGGCGCTCGCATTGTCCAGCACGTACTCGTTCGCCACCGCCGTGTGCATGAACACCGAGGCGACCGCGCGCGCGCCCGCGGACACGCCGCTGGTCAGCACGAAATCGGAACGGTAGGCGGTGATGAGCGTCGAGGCGAGGGTCACCGGATCGACGTCACCGGAGCGGATCACGAGGCTCGTCGGCGGCAGCGCGTTCGACAGGTTCGGCGTGACGAAGCCCGAGTCGCTGTACTGAACGGCGTTGCTCCAACCATCCAGCGCCTCGGCTTTGTAGTCACCGTTGAGGCCGGAGGCCACGTTGATCAGCGTGCCCGTGCCCATCAGGCCGCCCTTGGGCGGATTGATCTGGCCGGCGGGAACGGCGGTGAAGCCGGCAGCCTGCACCACGCCGCAGTTGGCCGGAACGCCGTTCACGTGGGTGACGGCGGTCGCCGTCGCGCCACTCAGGGTGCCCATCTCCAGCATCTCGATGTAGCCCTCGCGGGTGCGATCGAGGGTCGTGCCGGGCAGGGCATCGGCGCTGCCGGCGACGGAGTACTGGAAGTTACGGAAGTCGACGCCGGCCGTCGGAATCGCGGGACGGGTGCAGGAAAGGTCCGGGGCGATCAGGTGGCCAGGCGAGCCCGTGGTGGCATCGGCCGGAACAATGGCCGCAACCCACACGTCGTTGGGCGACAGGAACAGGTTGAAGTCGAGCACTTCCGCTGAGGTCTTGCCCTCGAGGACGCGGACCTTGACGGCTTTGGCGATGGAGGTCGTGTTCACCACGGAAATGTAGGTGTTCCACGAATTTCCGCCCGACGATTGCACGGTGTAGTACGGATAGACCAGGACCTGGCCCGCCCGATTGGGGTTCAAATAGACAGCCTCTGCCGTGCCGACGGTGCCGAGACCGGCCACTACCGCGGCAAACAGAGCTTTTCTTTTGAATGTATTCATGTTCTCGATTACTCCTTTGTGAAGATGAAAGTGATCACTTTCCTAGAGGTACAACCCATAAATGTTATCCCATGCCCTGCGGTTTTACAAATTCAGCGTCAGAATCCCGGAGCTCCATTCATGGCCATTTACCTACGATCTCTGCACGTACCACCAGTCTGACCCTTCTCGTATCCATGTTTCGGAAAGCGGCGACTGCGTGCGCCTGCCCTGAAATTCGTATTCGATCGATGCCCGCGCCGAGCAGCTCTTCTCGGTGGCGCAGACCACCTTTTCCACCTTCGCCGACATCCAGAAATCCCGGCGCAGGCTGTTCACGTATTCGCTTTCGGGGAGGATCGCCCGGCTGCCGGGGCTCAAATACCCGTAAGCGGCCTTGAAATCCCCTTTCACCAGCGCATCCCACCGCGCCTGGGCCCTGTCCCTTACCGCCTCTTCCGGGGTCTTGCGATCCATCGATGCGCAAGCCGAAAGACCCAGGGCGAGCACCGCGACGAACACTTTCGCCGCCACACCGCTCCTCCAGAATACGGCTCCTACCCCATCCCGATGCGTCAAAAGACTATTCAAGTTGATTCTCCGCGTCAAACAAAATCGAAAGGTTTTTACAACACTGTATCTTTTACGCAACAAATTGCGCCTTCCGTGGATCCAAGTAGTTGAAAGGGCGTAACTCTTTCCGGGTGACGACGTGTGGCGCCCGCGTCACTTCGGGGTCTCGGCGGGCATGGGGGACCCCGCCGGGGGGCCCTTCTTCACCTTCGGAAGCATGCCTTCCAGGGTCGGCAGCTTGCGGCTCAATTCCTCGGTCGCCTCCCGGGCCTGCATCGTGTCGCTGATGATGCGGGGGGTGATCATCAGCACCAGCTCCGTGCGCACGCGGTTGAAATGCTGGGAGCCGAAGGCGGCCCCTATCACCGGAATCTTCGAAAGCAGCGGAAGGCCACCGGTCTCGCGGATCTTGGTGTCGCTGATCAGGCCTCCCAGCACCACCGATTCGCCGGACGCCACCACCACGCTCGTCTTCGCATTACGGGTGGAGACATCGGGGTTCGGATTGTTGGTTCCCGACGCCGATGCCTTGGGCTGGCTCACTTCCTGGTTGATGTCGAGCGTGACCATGCCGCCGGAATTGATGCGTGGGGTCACGGCCAGCAGGATACCCGTCTCCAGGTACTGGTAGCTGTTCAGCACGCCGGTGCCGGTGCTGACGCCCGTCTGGGACTGGGTCTGCACCGAGATGCGGTCCCCCACCTTGATCTCCGCCTTCTCGTTGTCGAGCACCATGATCTGGGGAGACGCGAGAATCTGCGTCTTGCCGTCGGTGCCGAGCGCGTTGAGCACCGCGCGCACTTCGCCTCCGGTGAGATTCACGAGCTGCAGCCCGTTGGCGAATCCGCCCGGCACCACATTGGTGGCCGAAAGAACCCGCCCGTTGGGCGGCAGCCCGGCCGGACCCAGCACGCCGGTCGTGTTGTTGCGCGCGCGGATGAACCAGTCGATGCCGAACTGCAGGTCGTCGGAAAGCGTGACTTCCGCGAGCAGGACCTCCACCAGAACCTGCCGGCGGATCACGTCGAGCTGCTTGAGCGCGCCCGCGATCACGTCGTAGTCGGCCGGGGTCGCGAGGATCAGCAGCGAGTTGGTGTCCTTGTCGGCGATGACGCGCACCTCGTTCGCGGTGGTGCCCACGCCCGCGGGAAGCTGGAACGTGGCGGCGGAGGGCATGGGAGTCACGGTCGTGGTCGTCGTCTGTCCCACAGGCGGCGATTGCATGTACGGCGTGCTCCGGATCTCCGTCGGACGCGAGCCGGGAGCGAGCGTGGGCGAGGTGGTGGACGTGCGCCGGCTGGAGAAGAGGTCGCCGATCAGTTGCGCCAGGTTCTCGGCCTTGCCGTTCTTCACCTGGTACACGAAGAAGCGCGTGCCTCCCGAAGTACCGCCCGCCTGGTCGAAGCGCTCCATCCACGAGCGCGCCATCTCCAGGTACTTCGGCTGGGTCGTCACGATCAGCAGCGAGTTCAGCCGCTCGATCGGGATCACCCGCACGATGCCCGCGAGGGGACTCTGCGCGCCGGGCCCGAACACGTGGTCCAGGTCCGCCACCAGGGTCTTCACGTCGGCGCTCTTGATGGGAAAGAGGCCCACCGAGTAGCCCGCGAGCCAGTCCACGTCGAAGAGGTCGATCGTGTCGATGAGGTGGCGCATCTCGCGCTCGTTGCCGGCGAGGATCACGAGATTGCGCGTTTCGTCGAAGCGCACCGTGTTTTCCGCGGCGAAGGGTTCGAGGAGGTGCGACATCTCGCGCGCGCCCACGTACTTGAGCGGCACCACCAGCACCGAGAAGCCCTGCGGGATCGGCAGGGTGCTGCCGCCGAGCTGCGGCGACACGGAACCGCGGACCTGGTTGATGGGGAGGATCTTGTAGATGCCGTCTTCCTGCACGACCGCGGCGTTGTTCTGCCGCAGTAGCATCTCCAAGGTAGGCAGCAGGTCGCGCAGCGGGATGGGCCGGATGGTGCGGAACGTGACTGTCCCCGTCACCTGCGGATGCACGGTGTACGACTTCTTCAGGTAATCGCCCAGGATCACCTTCGCCACCTCGCGCACGTCCAGCGCCTCGAAGTTGAGGCTCGCCTCCTCGGGGCCCGGCGCCGCCGGCGGTCCAGGTGGCTTGGCGTTCACGAACGTGCCCGTGCCCTTGAAGACTTTCGCTTGCGCGACGGCGTCGGGGGCCGCAACCGCCATCGCCGGGCCCGGGCCGAGGGGACGACGGCGAGGGCGAGCGCGCCGAGGGCGATCCGGGCGAAGGCCACGACCGTCGGGCTGAACGCGTCGAGCCCGATGTCGATGAACAGGAACGAGGCGCCCCACGTGAGGGCGACGGCGATGAGCATCGCCCAGTCGACGGGACGGAACGCCTCGGCGTTCGTGCCGGCCGACACGGCGAGCAGCCTCGATCGCGACCGGGCGGGTTCGACCGGCGGGGTGAGGGCCGGCTCGTCGATCACCCCCCGAAGGTACGCCACCTACACTCCCGCTCCGTGAGCGACGCCGCGTCATTCGATCCCCAGGCCGGGCTCGACGAGCTCGAGGCGGCGCCGGTCGACTACGTCAAGGTGGCCGTCGTCGACGTCGACGGCGTGCTGCGCGGCAAGTACCTCGACAAGGCCAAGTTCCTGTCGGCGACCCGCAGCGGGTTCGGGTTCTGCAACGTCGTGTTCGGGTGGGACTCCACGGACGAGTGCTACG
>JAAOZZ010000260.1 GCA_012274175.1 Betaproteobacteria bacterium | reverse complement strand
CGCAACGACGCGGGTTGGCTGCGGGAGCGCTATGCCGAGACGCACTCGATGCCCGACGTGGTGCGCCTGCAGTCCGAGCGCTGGCAGCAGGGCATGGCGCTGTCCGAGACGAAGCGCTCCACGCGGGGCGCGGCGCGATGAGCGGGCGCCCGACGGCACCGGCATTGCGTGCCGCGAGCCTCGCGCTCCTCGCGTGGGCCGCCTGCTCGGGCGCCGCGGCGGACCCGGGCGACCATTACGTGACGATCCCCTCGCGCCCCGGCGTGCGCGTGGGCTACTGGCTGATGGAGCGCCCGGACGCGACCGCCACGGTGGTGCTGCTGCCCGGAGGCAAGGGCGGCATCGGGTTGAAGCACGGCGTGCCCACCTCGGAGAATTTCCTGGTGCGCACCCGCGAGCGCTTCGCGGCCGCGGGCCTCGACGTGGCGATCGTCGGCCGGCCCAGCGACCGTGCCGAACTCGACATCTTCTTCCGCAAGAGCCCGGAGCACGTGGAGGACCTGCGGCACGTGGCGGAACGCCTGCGCGCGGACCTGGGCAAGCCGGTGTGGCTGGTGGGAACGAGCCTCGGCACCATCTCGGCCGCCGCCGCCGCGATCGCGCTGGGCGACGCCATCGACGGCGTGGTGCTCACTTCCAGCGTGACCGCGCCCCGAAGCCCGGGCGCAGTGGAGAACCTCGACCTCGACCGCATCCGGGTCCCGGTGCTGGTGGTCCACCATCGCCGCGACGCCTGCCGCCTCACGCCGCCCGAGCAGGCGCAAAGCATCATCGACGGCCTGGCCCACGCGCCGCAGAAGAAGCTCGTCCTGCTCGACGGCGGCGCCGATGCCCGTGGCGACCCGTGCGAGGCGCTGCACTGGCACGGCTTCATCGGCATGGAACGGGAGGCGGTCGACGCGATCGTCGACTTCATCCGCAACGGACGTCCCGAGCCCGCCGCTAGAGCACCTTCCCGGGGTTCATGAGGCCGCTGGGGTCGAACGCGCGCTTGATGGCGCCCATGAGCTCGAGCTCGAGCGCGCCCTTGTAGCCCTTGATCTCCTCGCGCTTCAGCACGCCCAGGCCGTGCTCCGCGCTGATGGAGCCGCCCAGCTCGCGCACCACCTCGTAGACCACGTGGTTCACCTGCGGCGCCTCGGCGAAGAACTGCCCCGCCTCCTGGCGCTCGGCTTTCGAGCAGTTGTAGTGGATGTTGCCGTCGCCCACGTGGCCGAAGGCGACGATGCGCACGCCGGGGAAGGCCTGCGCGAGGGCGCGATCCGCACGCTCGATGAACTCGGGCACGCGGCTCACCGGCACGGAGATGTCGTGCTTGATCGACGCGCCGTCGAGCTTCTGCGCCTCCGAGATGTCCTCGCGGATCTTCCAGAGCGCATCGCGCTGCGCGCCGCTCGACGCGACCGCGGCGTCGCGGACCTTGCCGGCTTCGATGGCCCCTTCGAGCGCCGTCGCGAGCATGGGATCGAGCCCGGCATCGGGCGCCGCGTCGCAGAGCTCCACCAGCACGTACCAGGGGTGCGCCTCGGAGAACGGATCGCGCGTGCCCGGCATGTGGCGCATCACGAGGTCGAGGCACACGCGCGCCATGAGCTCGTAGCCGGTCACGCGCTCGCCGCACGCATCGCGCAGCACCGAAAGCAGCGCGACGGCGGCCGCGGGGCAGTCGAGCGCCACGAGGGCCGTGGCGCGGGAGCGCGGCTTCGCGAAGAGCTTCACCACCGCGGCGGTGATGATGCCGAGCGTGCCCTCGGCGCCCACGAAGAGGTGCTTCAGGTCGTAGCCGGTGTTGTCCTTGCGTAGCCCCCGCAGCCCGTCCCAGATGCGCCCGTCGGGGAGCACGACCTCCAGGCCCAACACCAGCTCGCGGGTGTTGCCGTAGCGCAGCACCGCGGTGCCGCCGGCGTTGGTGGAGAGGTTGCCGCCGATCTCGCAGCTGCCCTCGGAGCCCAGCGAGAGCGGAAAGAGGCGGCCGTAGCGGTCGGCTTCCTGCTGCAGGTTCGCGAGCACGCAGCCCGCTTCGACGGTCATCGTGTTGTTGTCCACGTCGACCGCGCGCACGCGGTTCATGCGCGACAGGTTGATCACCACCTGCGTGCCGGACGCGTCGGGCACCGAGGCGCCGCAAAGGCTCGTGTTGCCGCCCTGGGGCACCATGCCGATCGCCTCCCCGGCGAGAAGCGCCACCACTCGAGAGACTTCCCCGGTGTTCGCGGGCCTCACCACCGCGGCCGCCCTTCCGTGGTACTGGTCGCGCCAGTCGACGACGAACGGCGCTTGCTCCGCCGCGTCGGTGATGAGCCCGCGCTCGCCCACGATCGCCTTCAGGCGGCTGATGAGGCCGGGGGGCAGGGAAAGGTCGTTCACGTCCGGATCCGCGAGAGCAGTGCCGAGGTCGAGTGGTCGTGGCGGAACGGGATCGAGTGCACCTGTCCGCCCCAGCCCTGTACCTGGGCAGCGCCCACGATGCGATCGGCGGTCCAGTCGCCGCCCTTCACCAGGTGGTCGGGACGGCAGGCGAGGATGCGCTCGAGCGGCGTGTCCTCCTCGAACCACGTGACGAGGGCCACGCTTTCCAGCGCCGCCACCACCGCGAGGCGGTCCTCGAGTCCGTTCACGGGGCGATCGGCGCCCTTGCCCAGGCGGCGCACCGAGGCATCGGAATTGAGCGCCACCACGAGGCACTGCCCGAGCGCGCGCGCCTGGGCGAGATAGGTCACGTGGCCCCGGTGAAGAATGTCGAACACGCCGTTGGTGAAAACCAGGGGACGGGCGAGCGACAGCGCGCGGCGCGCGAATTGCGCCGGATCGCAGATCTTGGACTCGAAGGCGGGAGCGGGCATGAACGCAGATTACCAAAACGGGAGGACGGCGCCCGTTGCCCGCCATCGGCGAGGGCCGTGGCTATTCCGCGGCCACGGCGAGGACGCGGTTGCGCCCGGCTTCCTTGGCGGTGTAGAGGGCGCGGTCGGCTTCCTGCAGGGCCTGGGACCAGTCGCCGGAATCGGGCTGGAGCGCGGAGATGCCGGCGGAGAGCGTCATGGGGCCGAGCTTCTTGCCCGCGAAGACGAACTCCGCGGCCTCGAATGTCGCGCGGATCGCCTCGGCGCGATTGCGCGCCGAGGCGAGGGAGGCGCCCGGCAGGATCACCGCGAACTCCTCGCCGCCGAAGCGGCATGCGATGTCGCCTTCGCGCGTGCCCTTGCGCAGCATCTCGCCCACGCGCCCGAGGACGAAATCGCCCGCGTCGTGGCCATGGCTGTCGTTCAGGCGCTTGAAGTGGTCGATGTCGAGCACGATCAGCCCCATGGGCTCGCCGGCCCGGCGAGCGCGCGGCACTTCGCGGCCCATCGTCTCCTCGAGGTAGCGCCGGTTGAAGAGCCCGGTGAGGGGATCGCGCATCGACAGGTGGTGCGCGCGGTTGAGCGTGGCCACGAGCGCGCGCGTGAGGAGGAACACCACCAGGCTCGCCGCGACGCTCGCCGCGAGCACGCCCCAGGGCCGGTCCTGGGAGAGCGCGGCGTCGAATGCCGGGCGCGAGACGAAGTGGATGGTCCACGTGCGTCCCGGCATCGGGAAGCGCACCACGCGATCGAACTCCGGGTCCGGGCCGGGGGGCGTGCTGCGCCAGGCGGTGCGCGTATCGATGAGCTCGTTGTCGGGGGACTCGCCGGGCTCGTCGAAGATGCGCATGTCGAGGACCTGCAGCACGCCCTCGTCGAGGATGCCGCGCATGAGGTCGTGCACCCGGAACGGGCTCAGCACGTAGCCGGAGATCGCCCCGGGATCGTCCTTCGCCGCGCGGCGCGATGCGTCGCGGAACACGGGGACGTACATGATGAATCCGGGCTGGCGGTCCCTGGGGCTGCGGAAAGCCTCGCCCGCGAGCTGGATCTTGCCGGTGATGGCCGCGTCGGCCGAATCCCGGGCGCGCTCCATGGCGGCGCGGCGCGCGGGCTCCGCGAACATGTCCACGCCCACCTCGCGCGCGTTGCTACCGGTGTAAGGCTCGTTGTAGACCACCACGACCGAAAGATCGCGCACGCCGGGCGGACGGATGCCGTAGTCGGCGAAGCCCTGGGATCGCATGCGCTGCACGTGCGCCGGGCGATCGGCCGCACTCACCACTTCCGCGTAGCCGATCGCCTGGATGCCGGGATAGCGCTCGGGCAGCTGCAGGTAGTCCACGAATTCGTGCCACTCCTGCTTCGAGAGCGTGGACGAGGAGGCGACGCGCGCGGCCCCGGAGCGCAGGATCTGCTCGTAGGAGGCGATGCGCGCGCGCAGCGTGGCGACCGCGGTCCCGGTGCGCCGATCGAACTGCATGCGCGCGTCGACGTAGCGGCTATGCTCGAGCGCCAGCCAGCCCGCCGCGCTCAGCGCCAGCGCCACCACGAGCACGCCCCACGGAATGGCGGCGCGCAACGCCTCGGTCCTGCGATCGAATCCCCACTTCATGGGCCCAGCCGACTCCGATATGGTCAGCGGACATTTTCACGGCGCGGGTTCGCGGACCGAAGTGACCTGCGTCACTCGGAGGAATACAGCTGTAACCGCCTACTTCTCGTATTCGAACACCTTCACGACGCGGCTCACGCCGCTCGTGGTGCGCGCGACTTCGGCGGCGGCGTCGCCTTCGGCGGGGGTGACGATTCCCATCAGGTACACCACGCCCGCCTCGGTGACCACCTTCACGTGGTTGGCCGAAAAGCGCTCGTTGTTGACCATTCGCGCCTTCACGTTCGTGGAGACGAGGGCGTCGTTGCCGCGCGAGGCGAGGGACGAGGCGCCGGATACCTTCACCTCGTCGGTGACTTCCCGCACGTTCTCGATGCCGCGCACGGCGTCCTCGACGCGCTTCTTCAGCTCATCGCTCGGCGCCTCCCCGGTGAGGAGCACGTGGCGGTTGAAGCTCGTGACGTTCACGTGCGCGCCCTGGAAGCCCTCCCGCAGGCGAGCGAGCGACTTCAGCTCGATCGTCTCGTCCTCGATGTAGATGCCGGGCGTGCGCCGGTCCGAGGCCATGAGGGCCGCCGCGCCCATGCCCGTCACCGCCAGCGGGAAGCACGCCTGCAGCATCGGAACGGCCGCCACGAGGAGCGCCAGGCCCAGGGATTTTCGCGTCATTTCTTCTCTCCGTAGATCACGTTGTCGACGACTTCGCACAGGCAATGGATCACGAGCAGGTGGATTTCCTGCACGCGCATCGTGCGCGGGTGCGACACGTTCAGGTGGAAATCGTTCGCGCGCACCATCTTGGCCATCGCGCCGCCGTCGCGCCCGGTGAGCGCGATCACGGCCAGTCCCTTCGCCTGGGCGGCCTTCATCGCCTCGACCACGTTCCTCGAGTTTCCCGAGGTGGAGATGGCGAGCAGCATGTCGCCGGGACGGCCGAGGGCCTCGACCTGCTTCGAGAACACGCGGTCGAAGTCGTAGTCGTTGGCGATGGCGGTGAGCGCGGAGCTGTCGACGGTGAGCGCGATCGCGGGCATGCCCGGGCGCTCGCGCTCGAACCGGCCCACGAGCTCCGCGGCGAAGTGCTGGCAGTCGGCGGCCGAGCCGCCGTTGCCGCAGGCGAGCGCCTTGCCGCCGGCTCGGATCGCAGCGGCGAGCGCCTCGCCCGCGCGCGCGATCTCGCGCGGCAGCGTCTGCGCCATGCGAAGCCTCAGCTCGACGCCTTCGTCGAAATGGGCCTTGAGATGCGCCGTGAGATCCATGGGCCGGAGTTTAAGCGGTTTCGAACGCTCCGCGCAGCCACTCGGCCTCGCCCGCCTCCACGGTGACCACGTCGAAGCGGCACGGGGGCTCGCGCCCGAGGCGCGCGAGGAACCGGCGCGCCGCCGCCTCGATGCGGGCGCGCTTGCGGTGGTCGATGCTCGCGGCCGCCCCGCCGAAACGCGCGCTCGAGCGCATGCGCACCTCGACGAACACGAGGGTCGCGCCGTCGCGCGCCACGAGGTCGATCTCGCCCAGCCGCGTGCGGTAGTTGCGCGCCACGATCTCGAGTCCGTGGCGCTCGAGGAAGCGCGCCGCCGCATCCTCCGCTGCGCCCCCCGCCTGCTGCGCCGCGGTGCGCCTGCCGGTGGCGCTCACGGGGTCCGCAGCGGGATCACGTGCCCGCCGTCGACTTCCGCGGGCGCGAGGGTGCGCGAGAAGAGGTTGCCCGGTTCCAGGGAGATCCGACCCGTCACGCCGTCGAGGGGCGTGCGCCGGGCGCCCCCCCCCAGCAGG
>JAAOZZ010000259.1 GCA_012274175.1 Betaproteobacteria bacterium | reverse complement strand
TCAGCGCTGCGTGATGGCGGTGGAGCGGGGCGGAAGCGTGTCGATCGCGGAGAGCACGATCGAGGGCGTGAGCAGCTCCGGCAGCAGCCGCGGAGCGTCCTCGCCCGGGAGGTAGAGCGCGTACACCGGCACGGCGTTGCGCCCGAGGGCGGCAAGCGTCTCGGTGATGCGCGGATCCTGGCGCGTCCAGTCCGCGGTGAGCGTGGCCACCTCGCGCGCGGCGAACGCCTTCACCACCGCGTCGTTGTGCAGCGCCACGCGCTTGTTGACCTGGCAGGTCACGCACCATGCGGCGGTGAAGTCGACGAACACCGGCCGGCCCTGCGCGGTGAGGTCGCGCACCTTCTCCGGCGACCAGCTGTCCCATTGCGCGTGGGCATCGCTCGCGAGGCCCGTCGATGCCGCCGCGCCCGGTCCCGCCGCGGGCCACGCCACGAAGAGTCCCAACGCGGCGAGCGCCACCGCGACCGCAGGCTGCCACCAGCTCGCCACGTGCGCCCAGCGCCCGTAGAACCACGCGCCCAGCGCCATCAGCACGAGGCCCAGCGCGAGCCCCAGCACCGCGTCGTTGCCCGCCTGGGCGCCGAGCACCCACGCGAGCCACGCGACGGTGGCGAAGAGCGGGAAGGCGAGCACCTGCCGGAAGGTCTCCATCCACGCGCCGGGCTTCGGCAAACGGCGCAGCCATCGCGGAAAGAGCGAGAGCAGCAGCACCGGGAGCGCCATGCCCACGCCGAGCGCGGCGAACACGGCGAGTGCCAATCCCGCCGACTGGGACACGGTGAAACCCACCGCGGCGCCCATGAACGGCGCCGTGCACGGGGTCGCGACCACCGTGGCGAGCACGCCCGAGAGCAATGCGTCGGCGTAGCGCCCGCGCGCGGTGAGGTTCGAGGTCATCGACTGCGCGAACGCTCCCCACTCGAAGAGGCCCGAGAGGTTGAGCGCCAGCAGGAAGAAGAGGGCGGCGAGCAGCGTGACCACGACCGGGGACTGCAGCTGGAAGCCCCACCCCAGCTGCGCGCCGCCGGCGCGAAAGCCGAGCATGATCCCCGCGAGGACGAGGAACGAGCCCACCACGCCCGCCGAGAACACCAGTCCCTGCAGCCGCATCGCTCGCCGCTCGCCGTGGGCGTGCTCCACGAACCCCATCACCTTGATCCCCAGCACCGGGAAGACGCACGGCATGAGGTTCAGCAGCAGTCCGCCCGCGAGCGCGAAGACGAGCGCGACCGCGAGGCTGTCGCCGATGGCATCGTCGGGCACCGTCGTCCCCGCGGCGGCGATGGTCGCGCCCGTCGCGGCGTCGACCGCGAGCGCCTTGTGCCCCGAGGTGCCCGGCCATCCCGACTGCGATACGGCGACACCCTTCACGTTGGACACGCCTTTCGGCGGCGGCTGCACGAGCTTCATCTCGATGCGCAGCGCCCGGCCGTCGCGCGAGAGCTTCTGCGGCGCCGCCGGCTCCACGAGTTCCGGCATCTCGGGGAAGAACATGGCGCGTGCCGGCGGCGTGGCACCTTCGGGTGCGGTGAGGCGCACCACGAGCGCCGTGGCGGTGAGGGCGGCGTCGTATTTCCAGCCGGGCGCATCGACCGGGAGCATGTTGCGCGCGCGATCGATGTTCGCCTGCCAGCGCGGCTCGCTCGCGGGCGGCGCCGGGGACACCGGCAGCGCCATGTCGAGCTCGCCTTCCTCGGGCACGCAGATGTCCTTGCACACGAGCCACTTGGCCTTGGCCCGGATGTCGGCGGTGCCGGTGGGGGCGGAGGCGGGCGGCGTCACCGTGGCGAGCAGCACCACTTCGTCCTCGTAGCCGTAGTTCATCAACGGCCCGACGGGAAGCGGCTCGGGATAGGGCCACTGGATCTCTCCCGCCTTCCAGCCCTCGGGCAGCACCCACTGGATGCGCGTGGGCAAGCCGGAATCGCCGGGGTTCTTCCAGTAGGTGTGCCACTGGTCGGCCATGCGCAGCTTGAGCCCCACCAGCACGGGCTTGCCGGGCTGCGCGGATTTCGCGTCGGTCACGAGCTCGGCCTCGACGTGCTCCGTCTTCACGATCGGGGCGGCGCGGACGGCGAAGGAGGCGAGCAGCGCGGCGGCGAGGACCGCAGCGGCGGGAAGGCGGGGAAACATCCCGTAAAATGATACGCCTATGCTATGGCTCAAGGCTCTGCACATCGTCTTCGTGGTGTCCTGGTTCGCGGGGCTATTTTATCTGCCGCGGCTCTTCGTCTATCACGCCCAGGCCGCCGACCCGGCGTCCACGGAACGCTTCAAGGTGATGGAGCGGAAGCTCTATCGCGGCATCATGACGCCCGCGATGGTCCTCGTGGTCGCATCGGGACTGTGGCTTTGGCTGGGATACGGGTTTTCCGGCGGATGGCTGCATGCGAAGGTCTTCCTCGTCGTGCTGCTGGTGGCGTACCACTTCTGGCTGCGCAAGATGCTGGGAGACTTCGCCCGCGACGCCAACCGGCGCTCCCATGTCTTCTACCGCTGGGTGAACGAGGTCCCGACGCTGCTGCTCGTGGCGATCGTGGTCCTCGTGGTCGTGAAGCCCTTCTAGATGAGCGTCTCCACCCCCCGCGTCCTGCGTAAACAGGATGGCGCCCCGCAATATTTCTTCGCCCCCTGCCCGCGGGGCCTCGCCCCCGCGCTCGCCGAGGAGCTCACCGCGCTGGGCGCGCGCCAGGCCGCGGCCGCCGACGCGGGCGTCGCCTTCGAGGGCGACTTCGAGCTCGTGTATGCCTGCAACCTGCGCTCGCGCATCGCGAGCCGCATCCTGTGGCGGGTGGCGCAGTTCCCGTACGCGACCGAGAACGAGGTCTACGAGGGCGCGCTCGCCGTGCGCTGGAAGGAGCTCTTCTCGGCGGAGCGCACGTTCAAGGTGGAGACCAACGCGCACCGCAGCCCCGTGAAGAGCCTCGACTTCGTGACGCTCCGGGTGAAGGACGCGATCGCCGATCATTTCCGCGAAGCCCTGGGACGGCGTCCCTCGGTGGCCCCGCGCGATCCGGACCTGCGCGTGCACGTGTTCCTCGACGAGCGCACGTGCACGCTCTACCTGGACACGAGCGGGGAGCCGCTGTTCAAGCGCGGCCGGCGCGACCACGTGGGAGAAGCGCCGCTCAAGAAGAACCTCGCCGCCGGCATCCTGCGGCTGGCGGGTTGGCGGCCCGGCACGCCGCTCCTCGATCCCATGTGCGGGGCCGGGACGTTCCTTTCCGAGGCCGCGGAGATGAGCCTCGGGCGGGCGCCGGGACGGGACCGCGCCTTCGGATTCCAGAAGCTCGCGCGCTACAACGCCGCCACCTGGGAGCGCAGCCTCGCCCAGGCCGCGCGCGAGGAAAAGCCCGTCGAGGCGCTTCCCATTTTCGGCTCCGACCTCTATGGCCGCTCCCTGGGACATGCGGCGCTCAACCTGCGCGAGGCCGATCTCGAGCGCGCGGTGAGCCTGAAGCAGGTGAACCTGCTCGAGCTCTCGGCGCCCCGCCCCACGGGCATGCTCGTCACCAACCCGCCCTACGGCGAGCGCCTGGGCGACAAGGGCAGCCTCGCCGAGTTCTATCCGCAGCTGGGAGATGCGCTGAAGAAGCGCTTCGCCGGCTGGACGGCATTCATCCTCTCCGGCGATCCGGAGCTCGCCAAGCGCATTCGGCTGCAGCCCTCGCGCAAGACGGTGCTCTTCAACGGCGCGCTCGAGTGCCGCCTCTACGAGTACCGCATGGTGGCCGGCGGCAACCGGCCGCGACCGCGTACCAGCGCCGCCCCGGCGCGCAAGTGAGCGCGGAAACCCTCCTGCGGCTCGCCCTCGTGCCGGCCGCGGTGTGGCTCGCGAGCCTCGCGGCGCGCCGCTGGGGTCACGC
>JAAOZZ010000258.1 GCA_012274175.1 Betaproteobacteria bacterium | reverse complement strand
GGCGCCGTCATTACAATCACGTTCGTCCGCACTCCAGCCACGATTACCTCACCCCGATCGAATTCAAGCTGCGCTACGATTCCACCAACCCGGGAGCCGCTTCCAAGTTATGAATGGACCGAAATTCCCCAGGCAGGTCAATACTACATGTCCCCCATGGAGGCCCACCCATTTCCCCGCCGAGCCGCGAAGCTGTAAGCTGCGCACGAGCAATTCCGTCACGGTGTCCCGTTCGAGTAAGGAGTATCCATGTCCATCAGCTACGAGGATGTCGCCGCGGACTTGCGCCGGATCGTGATCTCCGGCCGTCTCGACATGCCGGGTACCGATTCGGTCGCCTCGCAGCTCGCGCAACTGACCGCCGCACCGAAAAGGGCGGTGGTCGTCGACCTGTCCCACCTGAAGTTTCTCGCCTCGATCGGCATCCGTGCGCTCATTTCCAGCGCCAAGGAGGTCCAGAAGCGCGGCGGCAAGATGGCGCTGGTGGTGAACAAGGCCTCGACAGTCATGATGAGCCTCGAGGCAACCGGCGTCGACGAATTGATTCCGGTTTTCGGCACTTCCGCCGACGCCGAGAAGGCTGTCCTGGCCTGATCCATGACCCTGCGTACCATCCGTGTCGTCGAGGTTTGACGAGCTCACGATCCGCGCGAACGGCGACGAGGTGCGGCGCGCGTCGGACTGGCTCCATGCCGCGTGCCGGGAGCATGAGGTACCCGAGGAGCACGTAGAGCGTCTCGTCCTTTGCTTGAATGAAGCGCTCGAGAACGTGATCGTCCACGGTGGCAGCACCGCGCTTTCGGCGCCGGTCAAGGTGATGCTCGAGATCAGCGTCGATGACGGCTGCGGCAAGGCGGGCGTGACCGTATCGGATGCCGGCGTGGCATTCGATCCGCTTTCGGTTCCGGCCCGGACATTGCCGAAAACGCTCGAAGACGCGTCGCTGGGCGGGCTGGGCCTCGTGATGCTCCGCCGCTGCTCGGACTGGCTCGATTACCGCAACGAGAATGGTCACAACCGCCTGACTTTCGGTGCGCGCTGGAGCCTGCAATGAGCGAGCCCGCCGCGATGCATTTCCGGCGTGGACCCGATCGAAGGAAGGCAGACCGTCCGCCTGCGAAGGAAATGCGCCGCGGGGAGCGGCGCGAAGCGGCGATTCAATGGATCGCGCTCTTCCGGGACGCCGACCCGCGCGAGATCGACGAAGCGCTCGGGGCTTCGGAGGTGTTGGCACTCCCCGCCGGCACGCCGCTTCTGCGCCGAGGCGAGGCCAATCGGGACGTCTTCATCCTCCTATCGGGCAAGGTGATCGTCCAGATGGGCGACGATCCGAGCCCGGAGACCGCCATCGAGATAGCTGCAGGCGAATGCATCGGCGAGCTTTCGGCCATCGATGGCAAACCGGTCACGGCGCTGGTGCTCGCGGCTACCGATGTTCGCGTCCTCAAGCTCGATCGCGACACGTTCTGGAATCGCCTGATGCTGATGCGCGGCGTGGGCCAGAATCTCATGCGCACCTTGAGCGAGCGCATGCGCCGTACGAACGAGAAGGCGCTCGCAGTGGAGCGCGAGCGCCTGGAGCTCCAGCATCTCAGGAAGGAGCTCGAGGTCGCGCGCGAGCTGCAGGCCAGCATGCTGCCCTTGCAGCGGCCGCTATTTCCGGGGCGCTCCGACATCGAAGCGTGCGGTTTCATGGAGCCGACTTCCAGGGTGGGAGGCGACCTGTTCGACGCATTCTTCGTCGACGGCCGCACGCTTTTCCTCTGCATCGGGGACGTTTCGGGCCACGGCATCGCCGCCGCCCTCTTCATGGTCCGGGTGATCGGGTTGCTGCGGATGCTGGCCATGGACACGACGAGGCCCGAGGACATTCTCGAAGCGCTCAACGATCGCCTGTGCGTCGGCAACGACGCGAACCTTTTCGTGACCCTGTTCTGCGGCTTCCTCGACGTGCAGAGCGGCCGGTTCGTCTACTCGAACGGGGGACATTGCGCGCCGATGATGTGCAACCGGACGGGCGCCGCGATGCTGCCTTTGCCGAAAGGGGCATTGGTCGGCGCGGCGAGCGGCCGGCGGTACTCGAGCATGGAGCGCGTCCTCGAGCCCGGTGAAACGCTCCTCTGCTACACGGACGGCGTGACGGAAGCGGAAGACCGGGCAGGCGTCCCGTTTTCCGAGCAGGGTTGTCTGGAGATGCTGCGCCTGGGCGCGACGAGCCCGCTTCCGGCGCTGCTGGATTCCCTGTACGAGAAGGTCGTCGGCCACTGCGGATCGCGGCTGCTGGCGGACGACTGCACGATGCTGGCCGTGCGCCGGCCGCTGCCGCACGTCGACATGCATCGCGCCGCCATGACATAGCCGGCTCGTCCCGGCTTCAAGTGGCCCTGAGCCCCTCCTGCCCGAAGGTCTTCGCGAGCTCCTCGTCGAGCAACGCGTAGATCTCGCGCTCGAGCGCCACCGAGGCGCTCGAGGTCACGTCGCGCGGCCGCTGCTCGGTCACGCGCCACTCGCCCTTGATCTGCCCGGGGCGGCACGACATCAGGAGGATCCGGTCGGCGAGGAAGAGGGCCTCGGTCACCGAGTGCGTGATGAACACGACGGTGCGGCGCTGTTCCTGCCAGATGCGCAGCAGCTCGCGTTGCAGGAGGCGCCGCGTGAGGGCATCGAGCGCGCCGAACGGCTCGTCCATCAGCAGGATCGACGGCTCCACCGCGAACGCGCGCGCGATCGCCACGCGCTGCTTCATGCCGCCGGACAGCTCGTCGATGTGCTTGTTCGCGAAGTCCTGCAGCCCGACCAGGCGCAGGTGGAATTCGGCGATCTCGCGCCGGCGCTCGCCCGTGAGCTTCTTGCGCATGAGCCCGAATTCCACGTTCTCGATCACCGAGAGCCACGGGAAGAGCGCATAGCTCTGGAACACGACGGCGCGGTCGATGCTGGGGCTGGAAACGGGCTCGCCGCCCACGAGGATCGCTCCCTCGCTGGGCGCGAGGAAGCCCGCGAGCAGGTGGAGCAGCGTGGTCTTCCCGCAGCCGCTCGGGCCCACGATCACGACGAACTCGCCGGCCTCGACGTCGATGGAAACGGGCCCCAGGGCGGCGAGCGTGCCTCCGGAGCGGCTCTCGTAGCTCTTCGTGAGCCGGGCGATGCACAACGGCTTGCCGGTGTCGGGCGCCGGCTGCATCAGCTAGCGTAGCCGAAACGGCCCTGGAGGAAGCGGAAGAGCGTATCGAAGAGGAACCCCAGCACGCCGATCGCGATCATCCCGACCAGGACCTTGTCGGCGCGCAGCACGTCCATGCCGTTGGCGATGAGGAACCCCAGGCCGCTTTGCGCGGCGACGAGCTCGGCCGCGATGATGGCCGCCCAGCCGGTGCCGAAGGCAATGCGCAACCCGACGATGACGGCGGGCATCGAGGCGGGCACCACGACGCGCCGGAAGAGGGAGAGCCGCGTATCGCAGCCGAACACTTCCCCGGCGTGCAGCAGCACCGGATCCACGCCCTTCACCCCCGCGATCGTGTTGAGGAGGATGGGAAAGAACGCGCCGATCAGCACGACAAAGATCTTGCCCGCCTCGCCGATGCCGAACCAGAGGATGGCCATCGGGATCCAGGCGAGCGGCGAGATGGGCCGCAGCAGCTCGACGAAGGGATTGACGATCCGCTCGAGGGCGCGCGAGCTTCCCATGAGGAGGCCCAGGGGCACGGCGACGGCCGCCGAAAGGAGCCACGCGGAGAAGACGCGCGCGAGGCTGATCGCGGCATCCCGCGGAAGCTCGCCGTTCGCGATCAGGTGACCGAAGCTCGCCACGACAGCGCCGGGCGGCGGAAGGATGGACGGCTCCGGCTTCGTGATCCACACGACGAGCTGCCAGGCGACGACGATCGAGACGGCCGCGAAGAGGAACGGGAGTGCGCGCCGGGCTCCCCCGGCGATGCCTGCTGCTTGCCTCACTCCCTACGCACCCGAGCAGGTGTGGCCCCGCTTCACCTCCGCGAGCGCCTTGGTCGCGAAGGACGGATCGATCTTCGGCGAATCCTCCGGCTTGAGGATGCCGGCGGCTTGCAGGAACTTCGTGTAGGCGTCGATGGTCGCCTGCGTCGGGATGACGTCCAGGCTGTAGACCGACACACCCTTCTCCAGCGACAGCGAGATCACCTTCTCGGGGATGCCGATCTGCTCGCTCCAGAGCTTGGCCGACTTCTTGGGGTGGCAGAGGATGTAGTTGATCGCCTTGACGTTCGCCGTGACGAGCTCCTGCGTGATATCGGGATGCGCCTTCAGGAAGGTGTTGTGGACATACACGCCGTTGCCGACGTAGTGGCCGTTCATGATCGGGAGGATTTGCTCCGCCTTCGCGAGGATCCTCACCTTGCCCGAGGCGAGGCCGACGGAAATGGAGGGATCCCAGGTGATCCCCGCGTCGACGGACTTCTGCCCGACGAGGACCGGGATGTCGGGTCCGGTGGACTTGAAGAGCTTCACGTCGCTCTCATGGAGCCCGCACTTGTCCAGCGCCTTGAGCAGCAACGGATACTGCTGCGAGCCGATGCCCGGAAAGGCGACGGTCTTGCCTTTCAGGTCGCAGGGCGTCTTGAGCGGGGAGTCCGTCGGTACCAGGATGGCCGTCTGCTCCAGGATGTTGATCGCGACGAGCGTCGTGGGAAGGCGCGCCGCGGCGATCGCCGCCGGCCCCATTCCGGCGGAAGCGATCTGCAGCGCTCCCGCGCCCATCGCCTGGTTCTCGGGGGCGCCATACGCGAACTGCCTGAATTCGATCTTGACGTGGTGCTTCTTCTCGATGGGCCCGAAGTAGCCGAGCGCCTTCGCGATGAAGGCCGGATCCGTGTCCGGCTGCACGCCGTAGTTCATGGTGTCGTCGGCGCCGGCGGACAGCGACAGCGTGGATACGACGGCGCCCAGGAGGGCGAGCGCGGCGATGCCATGACGGGAACGGCGTGTGAGCATGGTTCGATCTCCTCGTACTTTCGTGGCCGGCGCAATTCATCGCCAGGATTCAGCGGAACGTAGCGGAACGCGGGAATGGCGGGGAAATTGTACACCGCCGTCGCCGGCGTCTTTTCGAGTGCCGGGAACGGGAGATCCCGTCGATCCCGCGGAGCGCTCCCGACGCAGATCAACTGCGATGCGATGCGCCTGGCCCTCCACGCCGCTCGCCTATCCTCGTCTATAGAAGTAGTACTGCGCGGTGTAAGGCACGCGCGCCTCCCGCCCCGCCTTCGTGGCATCGCATCCATCCTTGGGCTCGACGCCGCCCCGGGTCGCGACGCGCTGGACGCTGGTGACGCCCGCGAACCTTCCGGCGCCCTCGGACGTGCCGGCGAGCAGCAGCCAGGGAATGTTGCCGGCCCCGCCATCCTGTTTCTGGCGGACCGCTCCCTTCACCCTGCTGCCGTCTTCCTTCGATTCCCAGACGGGGCCGGCGCCGTGGTGGCCGGCCGGCTTGCCGTCCACGAGCAGCGTCGCCTCGGGCGCCACGAACGTCCAATGAAAGGTCATCTCATACGACACCGGGTCGACGGTCCCCGGCTTGCACGCGTAGATCTGCACGCCCTGCGCATTCATCACGAAGGCGAGCTGCTCGCCCGCCGGGGCGCGCAGCGCATCCGAGATTCCCGCGGGCTCGGCGACCGCGGCGGCGGCGCAAGGAATGGCGAAGGCCAGTGCGAGTGCGGGAACGGTACGACGGTACATATCGATCTCCTTGATCGGGGTGGTGCAGGAGGCTTCCTGCGGGTGGGAACCTCACATTACGAATCGGAGACGGATTTGGATGTCGTTTCGGGATTCGGGCTCGTCACTTGCGCAGATTCGCCGTCGGGACGCCACAAAGGAAAATGGCCCGCATCGAGCGGGCCATTTTCCTCTTTCGGGCGATTACTGCCGAGGCTCGCCGTTCCGGTTCACCAGGATCGTCGGCCCCGGAGGCGC
>JAAOZZ010000257.1 GCA_012274175.1 Betaproteobacteria bacterium | reverse complement strand
TCGCATACCAGGGCGCGCTCGACCTGAACCCCCACGCCCTCGATTGGTATCGGCGCGCCGGCGACGCGCCCCTCACCGACAGCCAGTTGGCCTGGAGGGCGCGGGCCGCGCTGCGCGCGGGGGAATGGAAGGAAGTCCTTTCCGCGATCCAGGCGCTCTCGCCGATGCAGGCGCGCGAACCCACGTGGCGCTACTGGCGCGCACGGGCCCTGCGGGCGCTGGGCGCGACCGACGCGGCCGAAGCGCTGCTCAAGGGCCTCGCGGGACGGATGAGCTTCTACGGCCTGCCCGCCTCGGACGAGCTGGGCCTCGCCGTCGCCCCCGACTGGAAGTCCTTCCAGCCGAGCGCCGCGGACATCGAGCGCGTGCGCGCCGACGGCGGAATCCGCCGCGCCCTCGAGCTCTATCGACTCGAGATGCCCAACGAAGGGCTGCGGGAATGGCTCTGGGCGATCCGCGGTTTCGACGACCGGGAGCTGCTCGCCGCCGCCGAGCTCGCGCGCGAGGCCAACGTCACCGATCGCGCCATCAACACCGCCGAACGCACCGTGCAATTCCACGACTACTCCCGGCGCTATCCCACGCCGCACCGCGAGGCGCTCGAATCGGCCGCGAAGCAGTGGGACCTGGACGAGGCGATGCTCTACGGCCTGATCCGCCAGGAAAGCCGCTTCGTTGCCGAGGCGCGTTCTCCCATGGGCGCGATGGGGCTCATGCAGCTCATGCCGCGCACGGCGCGCTGGATCGCGCGCCAGATTCCCGTGCCCCGGTTCCATGACGCGATGCTCTCGAGCCCGGAGGTGAACGTGGCCATGGGAACGTATTACTTCCGCCGCGTGCTCTCGTCGCTGGGAGACCCGATCCTCGCCACGGCCGCCTACAACGCGGGCCCGGCGCGGGCCCGGCGTTGGCGCGACGAAAAACCGCTCGAAGGCGCGATCTACGCGGAGACGATCCCCTTCGGCGAGACCCGCGACTACGTGAAGAAGGTCCTCACCAACGCCTGGTTCTACCGCCAGCGCCTCGGCGGGCGTACCGAGAGCCTCAAGCAGCTGCTGGGAACGGTGCCGGGCCGCGCGGACGACACCTCGGTAGCGGCCAACATTCCCTGACCGTGGACATCGGCGCCATCTGCATCCTGGGAGGCAGCGGTTTCGTCGGACGCTCGATCGCCGACCAGGCGTGCGCCCGGGGTTTGCGCGTGCGCGTGCTCTCGCGCAGCCGCACGCGAACGCGGCCCCTCACGGTGCTGCCGACCGTCGAGATCATGGTGGGCGATCCCCGCGACGAGGCCACGCTCGGGCGCGCGCTCGAGGGCATGGATGCCGCGGTGAACCTGGTGGGCATCCTGCACGAAGGCGCCGGCCGATCCTTCTCCGCAGTGCACGCCGAGCTCGCGCGCAAGGTGGTGCGCGCCTGCCAGGCGAGCGGCGTGGGCCAGCTCCTGCACATGAGCGCCCTGGGCGCCGCCGAGGACGCGCCCAGCGCGTACCTGCGCTCCAAGGCCGGCGGGGAAGCCGCGGTGCGCGAGGCCGTGGACGCGCCGCACTGGACGATTTTCCGGCCCTCGGTCGTCTTCGGGCAGGACGATCGCTTCCTCAACCTGTTCGCCACGCTCGTGCGCCTCTTCTCGGTGATTCCCCTGGGCGCGGCCCATGCGCGCTTTCGCCCCATCTGGGTCGAGGACGTGGCGCGCTGCTTCGTCCGCGCGCTGGGGGATGCCCGGGTGTCGGGCAGGTCGTACGACCTGTGCGGGCCGCGCGCCTACAGCCTCGGCGAGCTGGTGGAGTTCGTGGCGCGCACGCTCGGCCGGCGCCGCTGGATCGTTCCCCTCCCCGATGCGCTCGCGCGCATGCAGGCGGCCGTGCTCGAGCACCTGCCCGGCCAGCTCATGACCCGCGACAACCTGCGTTCGATGAGCGTCGATAACGTCTGCACCGGGGCGTTTCCGGAAGTCTTCGGCTTCGCGCCCGCGGCACTCGAGGCCGTGGTGCCGGAGTACCTCGCGGACGTTTCCGCGCGCGCGCGCTACGCCCGTTTCCGCGACCACGCCGGGAGGTGACCATGGGAGAGCCGGCCCGCTCCATGGGCGCCGCGGCGATCGGATGAAGGTCTATTCCGTGGGCGGCTCGGTGCGCGACGAGCTGCTCGGCTTGGCGGTGCAGGATCGCGACTACGTGGTGGTGGGTTCCGATCCCGACGAGATGCTCGCGCGCGGCTTTCGCCCCGTGGGCGCCGATTTCCCGGTGTTCCTGCATCCCCGGACCCACGAGGAGTACGCCCTCGCGCGCACCGAGCGCAAGACCGCGCCGGGCTACAAGGGATTCGCATTCCACGCCGCTCCCGACGTGACGCTCGAAGAGGACCTGCGGCGGCGCGACCTCACCATCAACGCGATGGCGCGCTCCGAGGAAGGCACCCTGATCGATCCCTACGGGGGTGCCGCCGACCTCGAGGCGGGCGTGCTGCGCCACGTGAGCGAGGCGTTCGCGGAAGATCCGGTGCGCATCCTGCGCGTGGCCCGCTTCGCGGCGCGCTTCGGATTCGCGGTCGCTCCCGAGACCCTGGCGCTCATGCGCCGCATGGTGGCCTCAGGGGAAGCCGATGCGCTGGTTTCCGAGCGCGTTTGGCAGGAACTCGCCCGCGGCCTGATGGAGCCGGGGCCATCGCGCATGCTCGCGGTGCTGCAGGAATGCGGCGCGCTCGCCCGCGTGCTGCCCGAGCTGGACCGCTCGTTCGAGCGGCCGGACGTCCCGGAGCGCCTCGCCGCGCGCCTGGAACACGCCGCTTCCCGCGGCTATGGGCTGCCGGTGCGCTATGGGTTGCTCGTGCTGGACCTGTCCGCCGAAGAGGCGGCGGCGCTCGCCGGGCGCGCCAACGCGCCCGGGGACTGCCGGGAACTCGCCGCCCTGGCGATGCGCGAGCGCGAGACCTTGCGATCGAGCGAGCTCGACGCCGATGGGACGCTCTCGCTTGTCGAACGCGCCGACGGCTTTCGACGGCCCGAGCGGCTCTCGCGGCTGCTGGAAGTCGCGGAGTGCGATGCGCTCGCGCCCGACCCGGAGGCCTACGGGCCGCGACGCACGCTCCTGCGCGCGCTCGAAGCCGCGCGGGCCGTCGATGCGGGCGCCGTTGCGCGGGAGTTCCCCGACGACATCCCCGGCGC
>JAAOZZ010000256.1 GCA_012274175.1 Betaproteobacteria bacterium | reverse complement strand
GGTGAGCTGCTGGAAGCGGTGCGCGGCAAGTTGCGGGTGCTGTCGTACGAGGACCGCATCGTCGAGCAGCCGAAGGCCGCGGCGATCCAGCGGCTCGCGGCGCGCAGGCCGTGAGCGCTGTCGCGCTCCCGAGCGGTCCGTTCCTCCCTCCCATGGGGTAAAATCGACGCTTTTCCCGGCTCCGCGGACCGCATGCTTTCCGGAAGTATCGTCGCTATCGTCACCCCCATGACCGCCGAAGGCGCGCTCGACCTGCCGCGCCTCGCGTCGCTGATCGAATGGCACATCGCGGAGGGCACCGACGGCGTGGTGATCGTCGGGACCACGGGCGAGTCGTCCACGGTCGACGTGGCCGAGCATTGCAAGCTGATCGAATCGGCGGTCGAGTACGCGCACGGCCGTGTCCCGGTGATCGCGGGCACCGGGGGCAACTCGACGCGCGAGGCGATCGAGCTCACGAAATTCGCGCGCAAGGCCGGCGCGGCCTACGCGCTCTCGGTGGTGCCGTACTACAACAAGCCCACGCAGGAGGGGCTCTACCGCCATTTCCGCGCGATCGCCGAGGCGGCCGACATCCCGCTGATCCTGTACAACGTGCCGTCGCGCACGGTCACCGACCTCGCCAACGACACGGTGCTGCGCCTGGCGCAGGTGCCCAACATCGTGGGCATCAAGGAATCGACGTCGAACATCGAACGCATCACCGACCTCATGATGCGCATGCCCAAGGGCTTCCTCGTCTTCAGCGGCAACGACGACTCGGCGCTCGCCTATATCCTGCTGGGCGCCCGGGGCGTTATCTCCGTGACGGCCAACGTGGCCCCCCGGGCGATGCACGAGATGTGCGAGGCCGCGCTCGCCGGCGACGCGGCGAAGGGCATCGCCATCAACAACCGGCTGCTGGTACTGCACCGGCACCTCTTCGTCGAGACCAATCCGATACCGGTGAAGTGGGCGTTGGCCCGCATGGGCCGCATCGCCGAGGGGCTGCGCCTGCCCCTCACCCCGCTGGCACCCCAGCACCACGACACGGTCGTCGCCGCCCTGCGCAGCGCCGGCTGCCTCCACTGAACGAAGGACCGAATCCCCATGATGCTTCTCCGCCGCCTCGCAATTCCCTTCGCCGTGCTCCTGCTGCTCGCCGGCTGCGCCGGCTTCGGCAACAAGACCACGGAATACAAGGGAGCGCAGGCGCGTACCGCCAAGCCCCTCGAGGTGCCCCCGGAACTCAGCGCGCCGACGATGGACGACCGCTACTCGCTGCCGGACCCGCGCACCCAGACCTCGTTCTCGACCTACAGCCAGAAGAACGCGCCCGCGGCGGGCACCGCGGGCGCCCCGGCCGTGCTGCCGAAAGTGGAAGGCGCGCACATCGAGCGCGCCGGCGACGAGCGCTGGCTCGTGGTGAAGGGCGAGCCCGACAAGGTCTGGCCGCTCATCCGCAAATTCTGGATCGATGCCGGCTACGCGCTCGGCCGGGAGAGTCCCGAGGTGGGCATCATGGAGACGGAGTGGCACGAGGATCGCACGAAGATCCCCGAGGACTTCGTGCGCCGCACGCTCGGACGCGTGATCGAGAATATGTATTCGACCTCGCGGCGCGACAAGTTCCGCACGCGGCTGGAGAAGGGCGCGCAGCCCGGCACCACCGAGGTCTTCGTGAGCAATCGAGGGGCGGAGGAGGTCTTCACCAACGCGAACCAGGACCACACCGTGTGGCAGCCCAAGGGCTCGGACCCCGAGCTCGAGGCCGAGATGCTCTCGCGCATGATGATCGCCTTCGGCGGCGAAGAGGCGAGGCTCGCCGCCGAGGCCGAGGCCGCGAAGCTGCCGTCGGGCACGCGCGCGGCCGCCGCGAAGGTCCCGGCGTCCCCGGCGCGCAACGCCGTGCTGGAGAACAGCGGCGCCGGTCCCCTCGTGGTGAACGACGGATTCGACCGCGCATGGCGCCGCGTCGGGCTGGCGCTGGACCGCGTGGGCTTCACCGTCGAGGATCGGGACCGCTCCAAGGGAATCTTCTTCGTGCGCTACATCGACCCGGACGCGGATTCCAGGACGGACGACAAGAAGGGCTTCCTCGCCAAGCTGGAGTTCTGGCGCTCGGCCCCCAAGGGGCCCAAGCCCCAGTACCGGATCGTGGTGAGCGACGCGGGGGCCAGCATGTCCCAGGTGCAGGTGCAGGATTCGAAGGGCGCCGCGGAGGCGGGCTCCACGGGCCGCAAGATCCTCGGCCTGCTCTACGACCAGCTCAAGTAAGTGCGCTTCGCGTCCCTGGGCAGCGGCAGCTCGGGTAACGGGCTCGTCGTGGAGAACGGCACGACCCGCGTCATGATGGACTGCGGCTTCACGCTCGCCTCGACCAAGGCGCGGCTCGGGCGCGCGGGGCTCGCGCCTTCCGACATCACCGCGGTCGTGGTCACCCACGAGCACGAAGACCACCTGGGCGGCGTGGCGCGCTTCGCCAGGCGCTACGGGATTCCCGTGTACCTCACCCGGGGCACGGCGCAATGGCTGCCCGAGGATTTTCCCGCGGTGCTCGTGCGCTGCATCGACTCCCACGCGCCCTTCGCCATCGACGCGATTGCGGTCGAGCCCTTTCCCGTGCCGCACGACGCGCGCGAGCCGGTGCAGTTCGTGTTCTCCGACGGCGCCTCGCGCCTGGGCGTGCTCACGGACCTGGGCACGCCCACCTCCCACGTGCACGAGAAGCTCTGCGGATGCCACGGGCTCGTGATCGAGTGCAACCACGACCTCGAGATGCTGATGGGAGGGAATTATCCCCCGGCCCTCAAGCACCGCATCGCCGGGCGCTTCGGACACCTCGACAACCGGACCGCGGCGGGACTGGTCGCGGGCCTGGAGCGCCCGGGGTTGCGGCATCTCATCGCCGCGCACCTCTCGCAGCAGAACAATCGCCCGGAGCTCGCCGTGGCCGCGCTTTCCGCCGCCGTGGGCTGCGAGCCCTCGTGGATCGGCGTGGCTTCCCAGGAGGATGGATTCGCCTGGCGCGACCTCTAGGGCGCCTCCGGAGGGCCGTCCGAACGCAGCTCCCGTCCTCCAAAGAAAAAGCCGGCCCGAGGCCGGCTTTTTTCCTGGTGCGGAGCCGCGTTACTTCTTGGCGGGCTCGTCCGGCTTCGTCTCCGCGGGCTTGGCGGCATCGGCGGGCGGCGCGGTATCGGCCGGCTTGGCGGCGTCAGCCGGGGCCGGCGTCGCGGGAGCGGCAGGAGCGGCGACGGGAGGCGGAGCCGGGGCAGGTGCGGGTTCTTTGCTGCAGGCAACCAGGCCCGCCGCGAGCACGGCGGCGAGGATATACGGTTTCATTGTTTGGATTCCTTCGGTCGATGTTGGCTTTCGGGGGGTTCGGCATTGGCCGAACCGCGTGCTGCAACGCAACAACTAGGACCCGGCGGTTTGGCCAACCACGAATTATATCGGATTCGGACGGCGCGTTCACAGCCCCAGCGTGGTCGCGGAAACCGCGGGCTCCGAGAGATCCCAGATCTCGTCGAAGCGCTGCACGATGGGCAGCGCGTCCGGGGGCGAGTGCAGTGCAACAATCGCGCGCGGCTGCTCGTAATGCTTCTGGTGCCACACGCTGTGGTCGTCGGCCACCACGAAGGGATCGTTGGCGTTGCGCGCCTGGGCGAGCGTGCGGTGGATCTCGATGGACATCGGGAACTGGCGCAGGAGCGCCAGCAGCCTCGGGCATTCGCGCTCGAGCCCATCGGTCTCGTGCAGCGCGATGAGCAGGCGGTGCGCGCGCCCGGCCACGAGGAACTCGCGCAGCTTCTCGGCGAGGGCGGGCGAGTTGAAGCCGCGGTTGGAAAGCGACACGTCGAACACGCGCAGGGTGCGCTCGGCCGCGGCGACCACCTCCGCGATGGCGGCGAGGGAATCCCCGGTGCCGAAGATCGGCCGGTAGACGGGCTTGGGCGGCTTGTCGGGCCACTCGCTCATTGCTCTTCCTCCCCTTCGATTTGCACGAAGCCCTGCAGGTACCAGGCGTGCGCCGTATCCCAGAACGGCGCGCCCGCCTTCACCGGCGCGGCGAGGCGGCGTTCATCGGCGAGCCGTCGCAGCGTCGATCGCGCGCCCGCCGCGGCGAGCACCGTCTCGCCGTTCACGAAGAACATCGTGCCAGAAAAAAGCAGCCGCGCGCGCGGATCGAGAGCAAGGCCGCGCGCCGCGGCGACTTGCGCGAACCGGCGCCGCGAAAGCGGCTTGCGCGGCGGCGTGAAGTACACGCTCGCCTTGGGCTCCGACAGGTAGCGTCCCGTGAATTCCCGCGCCTGCTCGGGAGTCCAGCGGATTGCGTCGAGGACCCTCTCCACGTGCGCTTCGAGCGCGGCGGGGACCTCGCCCGGATGGCGGGCCGGGGACGCGCCCGGATCCGCGTAGTGTCCCGCGGGCTCGAGCTTCTCGTGCAGGAAGTCGAGGAAGCCCGTCACGAGCTCGCGGTCGCTGGGGGCGCGGAATCCGATCGACCAGGTGAGGCATTCCGATTCCGCCACGCCATGGTGCGCGACGCCCGGCGGCAGGTAGAGCATGTCGCCCGCCTCGAGCACCCACTCGGACTGCGGCTCGAAGCGCTCGAGGATGCGCAGGTCCAGTCCCGGAATGAAGGCGTGGTCCTCCTGGCGCGACAGCTGCCAGCGCCGCTTGCCCTGGCCTTGCAGCAGGAAGACGTCGTAGGAATCCACGTGGGGACCGACGCTGCCGCCGGGCACCGCGTAACTCACCATCACGTCGTCGATGCGGGCGTGGGGGATGAAGTCGAAGGCCGCGAGCAGCGCGTCCGCGCGGGGCGAGAAGTGGTTCGTGTCCTGCACCAGCACGGTCCAGTCGCGGCGTGGAAGTTGCTTGAAGCGCGCTGCGGAAAACGGCCCGTGCTCCACGCTCCAGCGGGATGCGCGATGGCGCACCAATCGCGCGCTCGCCTCGGGGGAGGTGGCGAGGGCGAGCACTTCGCGCGGCGAGAGCGGATCGCGAAAACCCGGGAACGCACCGCGCAGGAGCAGCGGCTCGCGTTGCCAGTAGCGTCCCATGAAGCCCGCCGGGTCGAGCGTACCGAGGTGCTTGCGCATCGTCAAAATGGGCTAGAATCGATTCGACCGTCGAGCGATTGCAGGTGCCATGCTACACGTAGGCGAACCGGCTCCGTCATTCACCCTTCCCGATGCCAGCATGGAGATGATGGATCTCTCCAGCTACCGCGGGAAGAAGAACGTCGTCCTCTATTTCTATCCACGGGACGGCACGCCCGGCTGCACGCTGCAGGCCATCGGCTTCAGCGATCGCGAGGACGAGTTCGCCAAGCTCGACACCGTGGTCTTCGGCGTTTCCCGCGACGACGTGCTCTCGCACCAGGCGTTCCGCGACGAGCACGGGCTCACGGTGCAGCTGCTGGCCGACACCGAGGAGGAAGTCTGCCGCCTCTACGAGGTGATCCAGGAGAAGATCGTCGACGGGCACCCCAAGTCGTGCCTGTTGCGCTCGACGTTCGTGATCGACAAGAAGGGCGTGGTGCGCCACATCCTGCAGGACGTGAGCCCCCGCGCCCATGCCAACGAGGTGCTCAAGGTCTGCAAGACGCTCAACGGCCATGCGAATTGACGCGGGCACGGTCGTGACCCTCGCCTACGAGCTGCACGACGGCGACGGCCGGAGCATCGAGGACGAAGGCGCCGAGCTCGCCTACCTGCACGGCGGTTACGGCGAGATCTTCCCCAAGGTGGAAGAGGCGCTCGCGGGCAAGCAGGTGGGCGAAGTGGTGAGCGTCACGCTCGAGCCCGACGATGCCTTCGGCGAGTACGACGCCGAACTGCTGCGCGTCGAGCCGCGGGAACGCTTCCCCGAGGAGATCGAGGTCGGCATGCGCTTCGAGGGCGTGCCCGGCGACCGGGAGGACGAGGCCCTCATCTACACCGTCACCGACATCACGCCGGACACGGTGGTGGTCGACGGCAACCACCCGCTCGCGGGGGAGAGGCTCCTCTTCCGCGGCTCGGTGAAGGACGTGCGCGCGGCCACCCGGGACGAGATGACCCACGGCCACGTCCACGGCGAGCTGGGCATCCACACCCACTGACGGTTCGCAAGGCGCAGCGCCTACGGAACGAGCGCGAAGAAGTGCGGCTCGAACCCGAAGACGCGGGGGTTGTCCGGATCCACGCTCACCTCGACCCAACCCACGAACGGGCTGCCGAAAGTCTCGAGCCGGGTGAGATTGCCGATGGTCCTGCCCGATGCGTCGAAGAACGGCGCGTCGAGGCGGTAGGTGTGGGAGTCGCCATGCACGAAGAGCACCGGCTTGCCCAGGTGCTCCGCGGCCCGGGCGACCTGGGCGAGGAGGGCCTCGTAGACGGGCGTCGTCGTCGCCCACGGGTCGGCCTGGAGCGCGATCACGAGTGCCCGCGTGCCGTCGCCTTCGCTCGATCCCACGGCGCGCTCCAGCCACTGGCGGTTGGCCTCGTCGCGGCATCGCGCCTCGCGGTCGTTTGCGGCGTCGAAACCCACGTTGTTGTGGCTGCCGGGAACGTTGAGCGTCACGAAGCGCACGCGCGAGCGCAGCCACATGCGATTCTCGGGGTGCGCGTCGCATCCGCACCCGGGCAGCGGGGGCGCGATGCATCGCGACTGGGCCTGCGTCTCGATCGGCTCGCGTCCTAGCGACCAGCGGTCGGCGAAGAACACCGCGCGCAGCCGCTCCAGGCGCTCGAGGGGGTCGCGCGCCGGGCTTGCGTGGCGGCAGTCGGTCCAGTCGTTGTCCCCCGGGGTGAGGATGAAAGGGTGGGCGGAGCGATCGAACTGCGACCTGCGCTCGCGGTAGAGCTCGTCGGTGCACGGCGCGGAGCCCGACTTGAAATCCCCCACGTGGATCACGAACGCGAGGCTGCGCGCGTCCATCTCCCGCAGCATCGCGGCGAAGCGCCGCTCTTCGCGGGCGTTGTATGGTGTATCTCCGGTTACGGCGAAGGCGAAGGCCTCGGTTCCCAGGGGATGGGCCGCGCAACCGGCCAGCAGCAAGACGAGCGCCGCGGCGCCGGCCCATGCCGCGCGCGCTTCAGCGCGTGGAATCATCCCGCAGCTGCTTCAGCCGGTAGAGCGCCTCGAGCGCATCCCGGGGCGACATCCCGTCGGGTGCCAGCGCGTCGAGCGCCTCGAGGGCGGGATCGGACGGTGCCTCGACGGGCGCGGCGGGAGAGGCGAACAGATCCGCCTGGGCGCCCTCGGGGCGCAGCTGCTGCTCGAGCTCGGCCATATGGCGGCGCGCGGCGCGCACCACCTCGCGCGGAATGCCCGCCAGGTGCGCGACGTGGATGCCGTAGGAGCGGTCGGCGGGGCCGCCCTCGAGGCGATGCAGGAACACGATGCGGTCGCGATGCTCCACGGCGTCCAGGTGCACGTTGGCCACGTTGGGCAGCGCGCCCGCCAGCTGCGTGAGCTCGAAGTAATGGGTCGCGAAAAGCGTGTAGCAGCGCACCACCTCGGCCAGGTGCCGCGCGATGGCGTAGGCGAGCGCCAGGCCGTCGAAGGTGGAGGTGCCACGGCCGATCTCGTCCACGAGCACGAGGCTGCGCGGGGTAGCGTTGTTCAGGATGGAAGCGGCCTCGGTCATCTCCACCATGAACGTCGAGCGCCCGCTCGCGAGGTCGTCGGAAGCGCCGATGCGGGTGAAGATGCGGTCGATGGGTCCCAGGACCGCGGAGCGCGCCGGCACGAAGCTGCCGCACGAGGCGAGGAGCGCGATCTGCGCCACCTGGCGCATGTAGGTGGACTTGCCTCCCATGTTGGGGCCCGTGATGAGCAGCAACTGGCGGGAGCGCCCGAGGCTCGCGTCGTTGGGGATGAAGGCGTCGACCTGGCTCTCGACCACGAGGTGGCGGCCTTCCGAGATCTCGATGCGATCCTCGCCGGTGAATGCGGGCCGCGTGAGGGCGAGCGCCTCCGCGGAGGCGGCGAGTGCCGCCAGGGCGTCGAGGCCGGCGGCGGCGTGGGCGATCTCCTGCAGGCGGGCGAGGTGCGCGTTCAGCGCGTCGAGGAGCTCCTCGTAGAGTGCTTTCTCGCGCGCGAGGGAACGCTCGCCCGCGGCGAGCGCCTTGTCCTCGAAGGCCTTCAGCTCGGGCGTGATGAAGCGCTCGGCGTTCTTCATCGTCTGCCGGCGCTTGTAGTCCACCGGCACCTTGTCCAGCTGGGACTGGGTCACCTCGATGAAGAAGCCGTGCACGCGGTTGTACTCGACGCGCAGGTTGGGAATGCCCGTGCGGCCGCGCTCGCGGCCTTCCATCTCGAGCAGGAAGGAGCCGCAATCGTCCTGGATCGCGCGCAGCTCGTCCAACTCGACGTCCCAGCCCTCGCGGATCACGCCGCCCTCGCGGATCACCGCGGCGGGCTCGTCGCGCAGCGTACGCGCGAGGCGCTCGTGCAATTCCTTCACGGGACGCAGCGCCTGGGCCGCTTCCTCGAGGCCCGGCTGGGCGCTCCCCGCGAGCGCTGCGTGCAGTGCGGGAAGTGTCGCGAGCGTGTCGCGCAGCCCCGCCAGGTCGCGCGGACGCGCGGTGCGCAGCGCCACGGGCGCGGTGATGCGCTCGACGTCGGACCAGGGCGCGAAGAGCTCCTTCAGGCGCGGGTGCCGCAGGCGCGAGGCCGGATGCACGAGCGCCTCGATCGCCCCGTGGCGGCGCTCGAGGGCCGCGGTGTCGCGCAAGGGATGGTGC
>JAAOZZ010000026.1 GCA_012274175.1 Betaproteobacteria bacterium | reverse complement strand
CGGGTCGCGGTCACGCTGCCGTGGCGCTTGGCGCGGCGCGGCAGCATGAGGCCGTCGGGTTCCGACTTCGGATCCTGCGCCGTGAACTGGGCGTGCACCCACGTGCCGAGCCAGCGTCCCCGATAGGAAAGCTCGAGCCCGGGGATCCTGGCCCGGGCGAGGTTCACGGGCGCGCCTTCGAAAGTCACCGGATCGAAGACGAAGACGATCAGGTCGGAGATGCGGTTGTCGAACCAGGTGGCGGCGATGCGCTGGGTGCCGGACTCGTAATCGAATCCCACCTCGCGATTGCGGGAGTGCTCCGGCACGAGCGCCGGGTTCGAGAACCCGGGGTAGTAGAGGTCGTTGAAGGTGGGCGCGTGGAAGGCCTTGCCGTAGGCGAACCGGACCCGGGCCCCGGGCGCGAAGCGGTATCCGTACGCGACCGAGCCGCTCGTAGGCGCTCCGAACTGGCTGTTGTCGTCGCGGCGCACGTTGGCCTGGATGCCGTGGTTGCCGTAGTCGCCCGTCACGCCCGCGAACACGGACCGGATCGTGCGCTTCGTCGTCGCGAAGTCCGACGAGGCCGCGACTTCCTGCCCGAGATATTCCGCGCCCGCGACGAGCGCCGTGCCGTCGAAGCGATAGGTGTTCTGCCACAGCGCCTGGTGCTCGTCGGTGCGGAATGCGCCCGGAAAGGCGGCGTAGCTCGTGCTGTCGTCGCGGCTCGATCCCACCCGCAGCAGGCTCTCCCATGCACCGGTGATCTGGTTGCGGCTGTGGACCGAATAAGTGGTGAGGCTCTGGTCGGTGCGGCTGTCGTTGGCGAGTCCGTCGTCGAAATGGGCCGAGCCGCGGCTGTAGAACGCCGCCGCCCCCAGCTCGTTCGCCCCGTCGAAGTGGTGCAGCACCTTCGCCGAAAGGCTCGCGTCGCGATAGCCGTCGTCGTCGGGGTTGTATTGCCCGAAGGGGACGCTTGGATTGGTCGCGCTGAATCCGTCGGTCTCGAAATGGGCCGCGGAGACGGTGTACTCCGTGCGCTCGACCGCCCCGCTGAAGGACGCGTCGAGCGAGCGCGTACCGTAGCTGCCCACGGCCGCGGAGACACTCGCACCGGGTGCGTAGCGACCGCTCTTGGTGAAGATCTGGATCACCCCGCCGATCGCATCGGACCCGTAGAGCCCGCTCACGGGCCCGGGAACGATCTCGATGCGATCGATCTGGGAGAGCGGAATGTTCTCGAACGCGGTGCTGCCCGAGGTGGCGGACTGCAGGCGGATGCCGTCCACCATCACCAGCGTGTGGGCGCTGTTGGCGCCGCGCATGAAGATCGCGAGCGGGCTGCCCGGCCCGCCGTTGCTCGCCATCTCCACCCCGCCGTAGAGCTGCAGGACCTCGCCCAGGGTGAGCTGTCCGCTCGCCTCGATCTGGCTCGCGGTGATGACCACGACGCTGCGCAGCGCATCGGAGAGCTTCTGGGTGATGCGCCCCGCCGTCACGACGGTCTCGCCGCCTTCGAAGACCGGCGGTTGCTGCGCGCCGGCCGGTGGCGCCAGGGCGAGCGCCGCGCACCCCGCGGCCAGGCATCGATGCAAAGGAAAGTGCCGGCGATGCGCCGGTGCGGCATGCGAACGGGTGGGCATGGCATGGCTCCTCAAGAGCCGGCGTCCCCGCAGGCCCAGGATGAAAGTTGATATGCCTCAGGCCGGTATCCGGGCTTGCACGTCCTGACCGGCTCGACCTTCCCGCGGCTTGGCGCCGCAGTGGTCCGATACCCTGGGGGGGCATCGACGAGCCGATCCACACATGCTTACCGTTGCGGGGGCAGCACAGGTTGCCGGAATTCCGGTCCCTGTTTCCCGTTTACCCCGGGCCGCTCGTCGCGGTCCGGGCACCTGAAGTCTGGGAGGATAGTAGCAGCGCCCCGGGCGCGGAGCCAAGCGCTGCGCAACGGGCCCGCATGCGTCGCACGCAAGCCCGTCAGAGGATCTTCTTGACGTCCTGGTTGCGCCGGGCGATGTAGCTTTCCATCGCGTGCCTCGCCTTGCCCGGGTCGCGCCGCTCGAGGGCGGCCACCACGTCGCGGGTCATCTCCTGGTGCGACGCCGCGATGGCGTGCCAGTCTCCCGTCTTCTTCGAGATGAAGAACCACAGGCGCAGGTGCAGGTTGAAGATGCGCGGGATCGAGTCCGCTACGAGCCCGTTGTGGGCGGCCTCGGCGAGCACGCGGTAGAACTGGCGGTCGAGCGTCACGTACTCGTTGACGTCGTCGTCCTCCGTGGCCCGCAGCAGCTTCTTGTGCAGCAGGGCGAGCTCGCGCACCTGCTCCGGCGTGGCGCGCATCGCCGCGAGCGCCGCGGCGTAGCCGTCGAGGACCGCGCGAAACTCGTAGATCTGCTGCACGTCGGTGGCGGTGATCTCCGAGACGAACATGCCGCGGTTGGGCGAATGGTCCACCAGGCGCTCGATGGCGAGGCGCTGCATCGCCTCGCGGATCGGCGTGCGGCCGATGCCGAACTCCTCCATCAGCGCCTTTTCCACCAGCACCGCACCGGGTGCCGCCTCGAGGCGCGTGATCTTGCGCACGAGCAACTCGTAGGCTCTCTCCGCGAGGGAGCGCGGTTCCTGCTCCCGGGCCGGGGCCAGGGCCCGCGCAGGCGAGCGGACCGGAGAAGCCCGGCGTGCGGCGCGGCCTTCGGATTTGCGGGCGACGGCGGTCATCGCTTGCCTACCAGCGCGAAGCGCGATTCGATCCCGGCCTGGTCCATGCCCTGCCCGATGAAGACGATCGCCTCGTTCGGGGCTTGCCCGGCGGGCGTGATCTCGAGCTGGCCGAGGGAATACTGGATGAGGCGCGGCTCGCCGTCGATGCGCATGAAGCCCTTGGCGCGCCAGACGTTCTCGGGCAGCCCCGAGAAGAAGCGCTCCACGCCCGCCCGGCGCGCACCGCCCGCTCCTCGCAGGACGAAGGACTGCGCGGGTGCGTCTGCGTGGGGATCGTGTTCATGGTCGTGGTCGTGATGGTCGTGGTCGTGATGGTCGTGGTCGTGGTCATGCCCGTCGCCCGAGCCATGATCATCCTGGGCCATGGCTCGCTCCACCAGGCCGTCGTCGCGCTGGTCGAAGAGCTGCTCCGGGATGACCTGGCCTTGCTCGGCGTAGAGGATGTCGGCGTGCTCGTTGATCTCGCGCACCTGCCGCGAGACGGCCATCAGCTCCTCGGGGCTCACCAGGTCGATCTTGTTCACGATCACGATGTCGGCGCTCTCGACCTGGTCCAGGTAGAAGTCTCCCAGCATCGAGAGGAGCTTCGGGAATTTGGCGGCGTCGACCACGGTCACCAGGGGCCCCACGTCGAACTGCCCGGCAAGCGACGATTCGGCGAGGCTCTCCACGAGCTCCGAGGGCTGGGCCACGCCGGTCGCCTCGACGATCACGCGCTCCACGCCGGCTTTCTCCCGCAGCTCCTCCACCGCCATCATGAGCGAGCCGCGCAGCGTGCAGCACAGGCACCCCGAATTGAGCTCGACCACGTCCACGTTGTTCCCGCGCAGGATGTCGCCGTCCACCCCCACCTCGCCGAACTCGTTCACGATCACCGCGGTCTTCACGTCGCGCCCGCGCTCGGCGAGCAGGTGCTTGGCAAGCGTGGTCTTGCCCGAGCCGAGGAAGCCGAAGAGGAGATTGATCCGCAAGGGGCGCCGCCTATCCCGTCCGCACGGCCGCGTCGCGTCCGCGGCGCGGCTTTCCCCGCTCCTCCGCGTCGAAGGGGGTCCCGGTGAAGTTCATTCCCTCGACGAAGATCGCCTGGAATTCCGGGCGCGCGGCAAGCGCCACGTGCTCGATTTGCTGCGCGAGCTCGAAGGCGCGCAGGCGCTCCGTTTCCGAGAGCAGCGCCATCTGCGCGCCGATCGCGGCCGCGTTTCCCATGTAGGTGATCCGCTCGACGGGCAGCGGCGGCAGCAAGCGGATCTTCACCGAGCTTTCGATGCTGATGTAGTTGCCGAAGCCCCCGCACAGCATGAGCTCGCGGATCTGCTCGTCGGCGATGCCCATCACGTCGCGCAGCATCATGATCCCGGAGTAGATGGCGCTCTTGGCGAGCTGGAGCTGGCGGATGTCGGCCTGGGTGATGCTGATGTCGTGGTCGCGGCCCGCCTCGCCCTTGCGCACCAGCACGAACTGCCGGCCGCCCTCCCCCTGCACGATCCGGCTCTGCAGGGCGGGGACGAGCGGCGGGCTGCCCTCGCGGCGCAGCAGGCCGTTGGCGTCGATGATGCGCGCATCGAGCATCTTCGCACACGCGTCGATCAGCCCCGATCCGCAGATGCCCACCGCGGGCGCATCTCCGATCACGCTGCAGGCGACGTCCTCGCCGATCGCGACCTTCTCGATCGCCCCGATCGCCCCGCGCATGCCGTGGCGGATCTGAGCGCCCTCGAGGGCCGGGCCGGCGGGCGCGGAGCACGCGTAGAGCTTTTCCCGCGAACCCATCACCACCTCGCCGTTGGTCCCGATGTCCACCAGCGCCCGGATCTCCTCGCTTTCGTAGATCCGGGTGGCGAGCACGCACGCCATCGTGTCGGCGCCCACGAAGCCCGCCACGATGGGCAGCATGCACACCTTCGCGTTCGGGGCCGCCTTGAGCGGGAGCTCCCGCGCCGGGTACACCAGCAGGTCGCGCACCGCGGGCGCGTAGGGCGCGAGGCCCACGTAGGTCACGTCGATCCCGAGGAAGATGTGGTGCATGCAGGTGTTGCCCACCACCACGATCTTGTAGACGTTTTCCGCGCTCACCCCGGCCGCGGCGCAGGCCTCCTTGATGAAGTCGTTGATGCCGCCGAGGATCTTGGCGCGCAGGGTCACGAGCTTCGATTCGTCGAACTGCACGAAGGCGATGCGCGACATGAGGTCGCCGCCGTACTGGGCCTGGGGATTGAGCCCCCCGACCGCCGCCAGCTGCTCGCCGGTGGCGAGGTCCATCAGCGTGCCCACGATGCTGGTGGTGCCGATGTCGAAGGCCATGCCGTAGGCGAGCGCCGTGGTGTCCCCCGCCTCGATGTCGATCACCTCGGAGTTGAACGTGGTCACCGTGAGCCGGCCCTTGTCCTTGCGCAGCGCCCCCGGCACCTTGCGCAACACGTCGAGCGCCAGGCGCCGGTCGGTGTCCGCCGGGAGGCACGCGAGGATCTCGTCCAGGTCCGATGTCTGGTGGTGCTCGCCCACGGGGGCCTTGGCGGCGACGAGGCGCTTGGCCACGCCCGAATCCAGGTGCAGCCTCGAGTCCTCCGTGAGGTCCACGTCGCCCGCGAGGATCTGATACCCGGATTCCGCCTTCGGCGGCATCGCCATGACGGTGCAATCGGAGATGACGCGCGTCTGGCAGGCGAGCCGGAAGCGCTCGTGCACCTCGTCGTGGCCGAGCTGCAGCGTGTCCTGCAGCGTAGGCGGCGGGATCTCGCCCGCCATCACCTTCACGCGGCAGCTGCGGCATCGGCCGCGGCCGCCGCAGGTGGCGTCCATTTCGACGTGCGCCAGGCGCGCCGCGTCGAGGAGCGTGGCATCCGCGGGTGCGGCGACCCGCCGGGATTCCCCCGCCGCGGTCACGAACTGGACGGTTCTCCCGCCGGACACGGCGTCAGGCCCAGGCCTCGCGCCGCTCGCCCACCAGCCGCAGCGCGAGCTTCACCGCTTCCACGGCGTCCTTGCCCCAGCCGTCGGCGCCGCAGCTGTCGGCCCATTCCTGGGACGTGGGCGCGCCGCCGATCAGGATCTTCACCTTGTTGCGGTGCCCCGCCTTCTGGAACTCCTCGATCGTCACCTTCTGGTAGTACACGGTGGTCGACAGCAGCGCGGAGAGGCCCACCAGGTCCGCATTGTTCTCGAGGGCGGTGGAGATGAAGCGGTCGGGATGCACGTCGGTGCCGAGGTTGATCACGTTGAACCCGGCGTTCTCGAGCATGATCGTCACGATCGACTGCCCGATGTCGTGCATGTCGCCCAGCACCGTGCCCATGACGAACGTGCCCACGGGCTTTTCCTTGTTGGCGGCGAGCAGCGGCCGGATGAGCGCGAGGCCCGCCTTCATGGCCCGCGCGGTGATGAGCATCTCCGGGATGAAGATGATCTGTGCCGTGAACCGGTCGCCCTGCAGGTCGAACCCGGGAAAGAGGCCGTCGTCCAGGATCACGCGCGGGTTGATGCCCGCGGCGATCGCCTCCCTCGTGCGCTGGTCGGCGAACTTGTGATCGCCCTCCTCGACCGCGGTCCAGAGCGACTGCCATTCCCACCCCGCCGGCGCACGAGACTCCCAACCCGGCGGGATCTTGAATACCGGTTCTTCGATTTCAGACATGCACAGCCTCCTGGATGAAAGTGCTCGCGCCGGTCAGTTCAACGGGTACTTGCCGTAGACGCCGAAGTCCTTCTGCGCCTCGAACATCGCCATGATGTTCTGGATCGGGACGTCGGCCATGATGTAGTGGGAAGGCGAGAAGATGTAGCCCCCGCCCGGGCCCAGGTTCTTGAAGCACTCGAAGACGCCCTTGCGCACGTCCTCCACCTGCCCGCGCGGCAGGATGCGCTGCACGTCGAAGCCGCCCGCCAGCACGATGTCGTTGCCGAACTTCGACTTGATCGCGGCCTGGTCCTTCAGGCCTCCGGTGGGCTGCATGAGGCCCGAGAGGTGCGCCCCCAGCTCGATCTCGTCGGGCAACACCGCGGAATAGTCGCCGCACGAGTGGAACTTGATGAAGATCTCGGGGTTTTCCTTGCGGAAGACGTCGAACATGCGCTTGAAGCGGGGCTTGGCGTACTCGCGCCACGATTTGGGCGAGAGCATCATCGACTGCTGGGCCCCGATGTCGTCGCCCACGCGGATCATGTCGACGCCGAGCTTGATCGCGTTGCGGCCGAGCTCCGTGTAGTAGTCGGTGAGCCCGTCCAGCACGCCGTTGATGAGCTCCGGCTCGTCGTGCATGTAGAGGAAGAAGTTCTGGGTGCCCACGAGGTGCGCGTACGCGGCCTCGATCAGCGTCGACGAGAGGTCCACGATGATGAAGTAGTCCTTCTGGTACCTCGCGCACAGGTCCCTGATGGGGTCGAGCATGCCCGGATCCGCGGGGTCGGGCCACTTGTACGCCTTCAGGTCGTCGAGCGTCTTGATGGGATGGATCTTGGGGAAGTTCTCCGGAACGACCTTCGCCGCGCCCCAGAATTCCTGGGTCTTCTTGAACTCCGCTTCCTCCTCGGGCGTGCGGCCTTCGAGGCCGCTCTTGCCGTAGCCCACGCCGAAGTGGTTGTACCAGGTCTCGCCGATCTCGATATGGCGGTGGGAGAAGTCGGCGTTGATCCCGATCTGGTAGATGATCGCGTCGTTTCCGAGGCGCAGCTCCAGGGTCGGGTCGTGCTTGCGGCCGGTGGCCGCGTTGTCGATGCCGAAGACGCGGGCGATCTTCTGCTTCGCCTCCGCCTTCATGCGGTAGAGCGTGGAGACGCGATCGACGGGCTCGCGGCGCAGGGTGCGGATGAATCGTTCGCGGGGAAGCAGTTCTTTCACGGGGTGCTCCTTGAGGTTTTCGACACCGGGGTCCGTCCCCTATGCGGCGAGCGCCGCGGCCGCCTTCTTGGCCGCGGCAATGTTGGCGCGCGTGTACTTGAGGTACTTCACGGAGTATTCGTCCTTGCCCAGGAGGGCGTTGGCGGCGAACATGAAGTCGTTGAAGTCCTTCGGCGGGTTCATGATCGGGTCGATCATCAGCGCGTCGCACCCGGCGAGCACCGACAGCGCGACGAACGTGAAGTTGAGCATCCGGCGCTCCGGCAGGCCGAAGGACACGTTGCTGTGGCCGCCGAAGATGTGCACCTGCGGGTAGCGCTCGCGAATGGTTCGCACCGCGTCCACGTAATGGCGCCCGAAGTCCGGGCCGGCGCCGATGGGGAACACCAGCGGATCCAGGTAGCGGTCGTCCATGGGGATGCCGCCCTTTTCCATCATCGCCATGCAGCCTTCGAGGTTCTCCACCCGCTGCTCGGCGTTCTGCGGCATGCCGTTCTGGCCGCTCGCGTTGGCGAAGAGGATGGCGTTCCTCTCCTTGGCCATCTCCACCAGCACCTGCCGGCCCGCCTCCAGGTTCACGGAGTTGATCGCCGGGCGGCTCTTCGTGCTGTCGTGCGCCTCGAGGCCCGCGCGGATGGTGGCCGGATCCGAGGAGTCGATGGACAGGACCGAGTCGGTGATGCCCTGGGCCGTGCGCACGAGCCACGCCATCCACTCGAAGCGCTCCTCCGGGTAGACGCTCATCTCGTCGACGCACAGGTCGATGATGTGCGCCCCGTGCAGCTCCTGGTTCTTGATCGCCCAGCGGATGTAGTGCAGGTCCTTCTGCCGGCAGGCCTCCGCGATGTGCGGGAGGTTGAAGCCCTGGCGCTTGTTCGGCTCCTCGGGAACGGTCTTGGTCACGTCCAGCACGCGCTTGTTGCCGTCCAGGTCCGTGTAGCCGATCCCCACCTTGCCGTCCTGCTGCACGACCCGCGGGCTGGTGATCTTGATCTTGCGCGTGGCGTTGAAGTTCTCGCCGATGATGATGAGCGCGTCGCCTGCGATCTTCATTGAAACCGCTCCTCTGATGGAATGGGAAATTCGGTCGCCTCCGCCGGCCCGTGGCCGGGCGGCGCGATCCCGTACAGGCCCGAGCGCGAAAGCTTCGGCTGCATCGCCGAGCTGGGCATGAGCGACACCGGAAGGCGCTCCGCGCCCTCCAGCAGCGCGAATAGCAGGGCCTGCTCTTCCAGCGGCCAATCGCAGGTGCCGCCGTCGATCCGGTAGCTGTAGCCCGGGCCCATGCGCGAGGTGATGCGCAGGCCGCGCCGCGACGCGGCTTCCCGCAGGCCGACCTTGAACTGCCGCGTCGCATCCTCGATGCACAGCCACCCCGCGGTCTCCAGCAGCACCGCCTCGAGCAGGTCGCCCGCGTCCGCGAGCGCCATCACCTGCCTGCACAGGGGCTCTCCCACGGTGAGCACGAACGGGACGACCTCGGTGCAGCCGGCCAGCGCGCGCGCGAAGGCGCGGCAATGCAGCGCGTGGCCGCCGTCGAGCTCGAGCCCCTCGGGGCGATTGGCCGCGATCCCCACGTGGCGGAATGCGACGCAGGATGTGCTCATGGGTCCGGCGAGCGCGGCCATCCCGTCGGCCGCCCGGCGAATCGCGGGGCGCACGCGCGTGAAGTCCGAATAACCCTGGATGCGCAGGATGCGGTCGCCGGAAACGTTCGGCGCGCTGGGCCGGAAGAACGAGAGCTCCTCTGGCCGCGGCGGCCAAGGGGGCGCGGCCGATGCCTGCCCATGCATCAGATCGACGGCTTCCTCGCGGGTTCCGGCGTACATGGACCTATGATATATCCGCGATATACCATGGCGTCATTCGTTTTTCGCATGCGTCTACTGCTTCAACGCATTGGCTCGGATGGTCTCGTACGCGCCCTCCAGCTCGGCGGCGACGGCCCGTGCGACATCGGCGGCCGCTCCCTCCCGCGGCGTCTTCTTGCCCTTGTTCCAGGCGTTGATATAGTCGTCCGAGGCAGTCAGCTTGCGCTTGGTCGCCACGATGTCGATCAGCTCCTGGAAGCGCTGGCTCAATATCTCCTTGTGCGCCTTGCCGCCTTCGTCGCGAGCGTCCACCTGCGAGGGTATCTCCTGCCAGTACGTGACCTGGTATGTCGCCATCGATGCTCCTTTGGAATGCGCCGGCGTGCCGGGACCCGATATATCGTCCATATCCCGGCGGGCGCGGGCGGCCGTGAATGCGGTCGAAGGGGAAGAAATTGTCGCTTGGAAGCCGTGCGGCGAGGTGTGATGGATTTGCATACCTCCCCCGCCGGGCGGGCATGCCTCGTTTCGCCTGAGGATCGGGCGTTGCTGTTAGATTGCAGACAATATATCGATTGCATGCAGCGCATGGGGAGGACTCCACGAACGCAGGGTGCGCTCGATGATCCTCCGCCCTGCCCTTCACGATGCCGCGAATCACCTTCGTCCAGCCCGATGGGACCCGCCACACGATCGACGCCGAGAGCGGGCGCACCGGGATGGATGCGGCACGCGGACTCGGCATTCCCGGATTGCGCGGTGAATGCGGCGGCCAGTGCCTGTGCTCGACATGCCACTGCTATGTCGACGAGCAGTGGCTTGGCCGCCTGCCTCCAAGGCATCCCGAGGAGGAGAACCTCATCGATTTCGTCTGGGAGCCCCGGGAAGCGAGCCGCCTCACCTGCCAGCTCGTGATCACCGACGCGATGGATGGGCTCGTGCTCCACGTGCCGGAATACCAGATCGGAGGTCCTTGACCGTGCGCGTGCTCAAGATGACTCCCGATGCGGCCGTGTGCCTCGATGCGCCCTGTTGCGACCCGGGCCGCTCGGGTGCGACGCTCTTCTTCTTCAAGGACTCGCAATTCTTCTGCTGGGACGTCGAGAGCGAAACGATGCTCGAGGGCTACCCGCGCCAGATCGCCTCCCATTGGCCCGGCCTGCTCGAGTCCTCGCCCGGGGCCCGCCTGCGAGGTGCGCTCCACGTGCCCGAGTGGGGACCGCGGATCCATTTCTTCTTCGAAGGCGATCCCGACGCGGTCGCCTGGGACCTGGAAGCGCACGCGATCGTTGCGCAACGCGTGCCGGCCCGCGAGCTGCTGCCCAGCCGGATAACCGCCGGGGATTTCACTCCCGTGCTGGCGCGCCTCGCCGGAAACGAGCGCGTGATCTACGGCTTCCAGGGCTACGAATACACGCGCTGGACCGTCGGCGCCTCGTGGCCGGCCACGGAAGACGAAGGTTTCCCGCGCAGGATCGACCAGGATTGGAAGGACGGCCTCGTGCTCGCGCCGCGGGCCGGCATCTACGTGGATTGGCCCAATCGCAGCGCGGCCCACTCCAACCGCAAGATCTATTTCTTCATGGGCGACCTGTACCTGCGCTGGGATGTTCCCAGCCACACCCGCAACTACCGGCTCGACATCGCATCCGGCTGGAAAGGCTGGCCGGTCTTCGCGTGAACCAGGCGCGATTCATTCGCTGCGCGCATCCCCTCCATGCATCCGGCAAGCCCCTTGTCCAGCGCTTACTAGGTATGAGCAGAACACATATCTTCTTGTCATTTCAATCAGTTAGGATCGTTTCCACCAGCGCGTTGCTGGTGCGATTCAACCTGACAGGGAGACATGATCTTGAAGAGCGCGGCGGTTGCCGTAACGCGGGATCAGCGGCAGGAAATTGCGGACTTCATGGACGGCTTCTCGCTCGAGACGACGCCGGGGTCGGCCGCGAAGACCGCGGACTTTCGCGAGCACGTGCGCGCCGGAGGCACGATCTACATCACCTTCCTTCCCGGCTCCGACCTGAAAGACACCATCGCGGTGGCCACGCGCCTGCGCAAGGAGGGCTTCAACCCGGTGCCCCATCTTGCCGCGCGCAGCATCGCAAGCCGGGCCTTGTTCGAGGCGAGCCTCGAGCGCCTCGCGCAGGAAGCGGGCGTGACGCAGGTCCTGCTGATCGGCGGCGCGGTGGCATCACCCCTCGGGGAATTCAGCGACACGATGCAGCTGCTCGCGACCGGGCTCTTCGACCGCCACGGCATCACGAAGATCGGCGTGGCGGGACATCCGGAAGGCAGCCCCGACATCCCGGAGGAAGCGATCCGCCAGGCGCTGCGATGGAAGAACGACTTCGCCCGGCGCACCGGCGCGCAGATGTACCTGGTGACCCAGTTCTGCTTCGAGGCCGCGCCGATCATCCGCTGGGACCGGCACATCCAGGCGGAAGGCAACCGGCTGCCGGTCCACATCGGCATCCCCGGGCTCGCGACGGTGAAGACGCTCATGGCGCACGCCAAGGCGTGCGGCATCGGCCCGTCGATGCGCTTCCTCACGCGCCAGGCGATGAACGTGGCAAAGCTGCTCACCGTGTCGGCGCCGGACAAGATGGTGGCGGAGCTCGCGGCCTACCGCGCCACCGATCCGGGCTGCGGCATCCGGGGCGTGCACATGTATCCGCTGGGGGGGCTCAAGAAATCCGCCCAGTGGTCCTATGCCGTGGCCGATGGCGAGTTCACGCTGGACGGCGACGGCGGCTTTTCCGTCGAGATGCCCGCCTGACATCCCTGCTTCGCCGGGCCGCGCAACGCGGCCCGGGCAGTGTTCCCGCATTTCTTCCTCCCGCACGAGGATTCCCATGAGCCAACCCATCGACGGCGACGGCGACGGCGACGTCGCGCGTTCCCGTTCCTGCGGCATCACGCGGCGCGAGTTCGTGAAGATCGGCGGCGCGACCGTATCCGGAACGATCGCGTGCAGCCTGCTGCCCGCGATCGCGGCCTCTCCTCCCGCCGCGAAGGGCGAAGGGTATCCGGTCGCCACCGTGGCGCAGCTCTCCGCGGTCAAGGTGAACGAACCGATCGCGTTCACCTATCCCGACGAGAGCTCCCCGGCCGTGCTCGTGCGCCTGCACGAATCCGCGATCGGCGGCGTCGGCCCGGGTGCCAGCATCGTCGCCTACTCGATCCTTTGCACCCACAAGGGCTGCCCGGTCGCCTTCCGCCCCGAGCGCAAGCTCTTCATCTGCCCCTGCCACTGGAGCAGCTTCGACCCGGCCAAGGCGGGCGAGATGGTGATCGGGCAAGGCAGCCAGGCCCTGCCGCGGATCGTGCTGCGCGTGCAGGGCGAAGCGGTACAGGCGATTGGCGTCGAAGGCCTGATCTACGGCCGCGAAGTCAACATCCTCTAGCGCATGGCCCGCGTCCCGATTCCCCCGAGAAGCGCACAGCGCTTCAACACGGTGTGCCAGTTCTGCATCGTCGGGTGCGGCTATCGGGTCTACAAGTGGCCGCTCGCGCGCAGCGGCGGTCCCGCGCCCGAGGACAACGCGCTGGGGCTGGACCTGCGCAAGCAGCAGCCGGCGATGGGCACCTGGATCTCGCCCAACATGCACTCGGTGGTGACGGACAAGGACGGCAGCCGCCACCACATCGCCATCATCCCGGACAACACCTGCCACGTGAACGAAGGCCTCTCGTCGGTTCGCGGAGCCGGGCTCGCGCAGACGCTCTACGCTCCCGACCGCGCCACGCGCGTGCGCCTGGGAGACCCGCTGATCGACCAGGGCGCGGGGCAAGTGAAGGCCACCTGGGAGCAGGCGGTGGACCTCGGATCGCGCGTGGTGAAGGCGGTGATCGACCGCTGGGGACCCGACGCCGTCGGCATGAAGTTCTTCGACCACGGCGGCGGCGGCGGCGGATTCGAGAACAACTGGGCGGTGGGCCGGTTCTTCTTTTCGGGCATCGGGACCCGCTCGGCTTCGATCCACAACCGGCCCGCGTACAACAGCGAGGTGCACGCCGCCGCCGATGCGGGCGTCGCGGCCCTCACGAATTCCTATTTGGACGCGGAGCTCGCGGACACGATCCTCGTCGTGGGCGCGAATCCCTACGAGACCCAGACCAACTACTTCCTCGCCCACATGGTGCCGAACCTCCAGGGCGCCACGCTCGAGACCAAGCGCGCGACCTTCGCGGGCGAATCGGTCGAGGCGGGCCGGATGATCGTGGTCGACCCGCGCCGGACCATGACCGTGTCGACCGCCGAAGCGGCGGGCGGGCCCGATCGCGTGCTGCACCTGCAGATCGAGCCGGGCTCGGACATCGCGCTCCTGAACGCGATCGCGCGCATCGTGCTGCAGCGGCGCTGGCACGACGTGGGCTTCCTGCGCGAGCGCGTCGAATGGCAGACCTTCGAGGCGTACCAGCGCTCGTCGCTCGACGTCGAGGCGCCGTTCGAGGAATTCGAGGCGCAGGCCGCGCGGCTCACGGGCCTTGCCGTGGCGCAGATCCGCAAGGCCGCGGAATGGATCGCCGCGCCGAAGGCCGACGGTTCCCGCCGCCGCACGCTGCTGCACTACGAGAAGGGCCTCATCTGGGGCCTCAAGAACTACGAGAACGTCGCGGCCCTGGTGGACCTGGGGCTGCTCACGGGCAACGTGGGCAAGCCCGGGACCGGCATCAGCCGCCTGGGCGGCCACCAGGAAGGCTACGTGCGCCCGCCGTATCCCGGCGGCCGGCCCGCGCTCAACATCGACGAGGCGATCCGGCGCGGCGAGATCAAGTGCTTCTGGGTCGGGGGTTGCAATCCCGTGCTCACCACGCTTCGCGCCGAGGCCTTCGAGGGCGCGCTGCGGGAGCGCGGAGCGCCCGTGCGCGAAGCACTCGCCCGTACCGCCGGCAAGCCGATCGGGGAACGGGTCGCGGCCATCGTCGAGGCGATGAAGAACGGCGGCATGTTCCTCGCGGTGCAGGACATCTATCCCACCGCCACGACGGTGCACGCCCATCTCGTGCTGCCGGCGGCGCAGTGGGGCGAGGTGAACCTCACCTCGATCAACGGCGAGCGCCGGCTGCGGCTCTACGCGAAGTTCATGGATCCGCCCGGCGTGGCGCTCGCCGATTGGGCCATCATCGCGCGCTTCGCGCGCAGGATCCGCCAGCTCTACCTCGACGACGACAACCCGCTCATGGCCAACCGGTTCCTCGATTTCGACTGGCGCACCGAGGAGGACGTGTTCATCCATGCGCGCTACCAGTTCAAGGGCGACGGCAGCGACGGCATGGAAGGCTACGCCGGCGTCACCTACGACATGCTGCGCAAGCTCGGCAACAACGGGATCCAGACCCCGGTGCGCATCGTGCGGGGCACGCCCGTGGGCACGGTACGCATACACGAGGACGGCCGCTTCGGCACGCCGAGCGGGAAGGCGCGGTTCATTCCGGCGCCGCGGCCGTGGCCCGGCTACGCGCCGAAAGTGGCGCGGCAACGCAAGAACTTCCGGTTCTGGGTCAACAACGGCCGCTCGAACCAGATCTGGCAGACCTCCTACCATCACCGCTACATCCCCTTCTACCAGGGCCGCTTTCCCATTCCGTACCTCGAGATGCACGCGGACGATGCGCGCGGATTGGGAATCGCCTCGGGCGACGTGGTCGAGGTGCGCAACGACATGGGATCCGTGCGCGCCATGGCGTACGTGACCGACGCGGTGAAGAAGGGCCACACGTTCATGCTCTTCGGCCAGCCGCGCGGGGCTGCGGGAAACCTCGTGTCCGACCACGTGGACCCCAGCACGACGATCCCCTACTACAAGGGCGTCTGGGCCGACGTGAAGCGCATCGGGCCCATGACGGAGGAGCTGCGTACCGTGAGCCTCGCCCCCATGAACGTGGCTACCTGAATGGCGCGCCGCGCGCCCATGACGATGTATCTCGCCCACCTCCTGGGCGCCATGGCGATCGCCGCCTGGAGCGCGGGTGCGCTCGCGCAACCGGGCGGGAAGGATTTCCGCGGCCGCAGTCTTCGCGGGGCCGACATGCGGGGTGCGGCGCTCGCGGGAGCGAACTTCAACGGGGCCACGCTCACCGGAGCCAACCTCGTGGGCGCCGACCTCGCCGGTGCCAGCTTCCAGGGTGCGGACCTGCGCGAGGCCTACCTGCGCGACGTGAAAGCCCGGGGCGCCGATTTCACCGGCGCGCAGCTCGCCGCGGCGGACCTCACGCGCTCGGACCTGCG
>JAAOZZ010000025.1 GCA_012274175.1 Betaproteobacteria bacterium | reverse complement strand
GGGCGGGACAGAGGAAATGGGAAGAGATATCGCGCAGCTCTTTGACCGTGTTGTCGCCGGAGCGGCCGGATGATCGCGCGTTTGCTCGTGGCCGCGATTCGCGGCTACCGATTCGTGTTGAGCCCGTGGTGGGGCGGCCAATGTCGCTTCACGCCCACGTGCTCCGAGTACGCCGCTGCAGCGATCGAACGTCATGGAGCCCTGTCAGGCTCCTGGCTCGCGCTGCGCCGCCTATCACGCTGCCACCCCTGGCACCGGGGCGGCTTCGATCCCGTTCCCTGAGATCCCCCGTCCCCTTAAGATTCCAAGAGTCATGATGGACACCCAACGCCTGATCGCCCTCGTCGTCTTCTCGTTTTCAGCGCTGCTGCTATGGGACGCGTGGCAGAAGCACAACGCGCCGCCTCACGCGGTGACCGCCGCGGCCACCTCCACGGTGCCGACCGGGGTACCGGTTCCGGGAGTCGCCGCGACGAACCCGCCGGGTCCCGCCGCTCCCGGCGCGCCCGCCGCTTCGGGATCCACTCCCGTGGGTGCGCCGGTGAAGGTGCAGACGGATCTCTTCGATATCGAGATCAATTCCGTGGGCGGCGACATCCGCCGGCTCACGCTGCGGAAGGTCTTTTCAGCCCAGGACCGGACGTTGCCGCTCACGCTGATGGAGCCCGATCCGCAGCACTTCTTCGCTACCCAGTCGGGCTTGCTGGGCGATGGTCTGCCGACGCACAAGACCCCGTACGAGCCGCAGAGTCCGTCGTATGTCCTGGGCGATGGCCAGGAGAGCCTCGACGTTCGCCTGGTCGCGCATATGCCAGACGGCGTCGAAGTGGTGAAGCGTTATCGCTTCCACCGGGGGAGCTACAGGATCGACGTTGCGTACGAGGTGACCAACAAGAGCGGGAAGGCGATCGCTCCCTTCGCGTACTTCCAGTTCCTGCGCGACGGAAATCCTCCCGGGCCGCAGGCGGCGCAGACCAGCCACTTCGGCGGGGTGAGCACGTTCACCGGCCCCGCGATCTACACGGAAGAGTCGAAGTTCCACAAGGTTCCTTTCTCCGATGTCGACAAAGGGAAGCAGTCGAGCCCGACCAAGGCGAAGGACGGCTGGATCGCGATCGTGCAGCACTACTTCGTGTCCGCCTGGCTTCCAAAGCCGGGCGTGGACCGGGAGTTCTTCACGAACAAGGTGGGCGACAACCTGTATACCGCCGGCGTCGTCGTGCCGGTGGGGACCATTGCCCCCGGCGCGAGCGCCTCCGTCGACGTCCCCGTGTACATCGGCCCCCAGGAGAAGGACCGGCTCGCGAGGGCTGCGCCGGGATTGAACCTGGTGGTCGACTATGGCTGGCTCTACATCATCGCCGCGCCGCTCTTCTGGCTCCTGAAGACGATCCACGGCTTCGTCGGCAACTGGGGCTGGTCGATCATCCTGCTCACGATCATCATCAAGCTCACGTTCTATCCGCTCAACGCGAAGGCCGGGCGCTCGATGGCGCAGATGAAGGTGCTCGCGCCGAAGATGGAGAAGCTGAAGGAGCTCTACGGAGACGATCGCCAGAAGCTCAACCAGGCGATGATGGAGCTCTATCGCACGGAAAAGATCAACCCGCTCGGTGGATGCCTGCCGATCGTGGTGCAGATCCCCGTGTTCATCTCGCTCTATTGGGTGCTGCTCGCATCCATCGAGCTGCGCCATGCGCCCTGGCTGGGGTGGATCCACGACCTTTCGGCTCCGGATCCCTACTTCGTCCTGCCGGTGATCTACGCGATCTCGATGTTCGTCCAGACGCGTCTCAATCCGCAGCCGGCCGACCCCGTACAGGCGAAGGTGATGATGTTCATGCCGGTGATGTTCAGCATCTTCTTCCTCTTCTTCCCTTCGGGGCTGGTGCTCTACTGGGTGGTCCAGAACATGCTGTCGATCTTGCAGCAGTGGCACATCAATCGCACCCTCGCGGCCGAGGCGAAGGCGAAGGCCCGGCGCTGAAGGCCGGCGGCGACACGATCGCCGCCGTCGCGACGCCTCCAGGGCGGGGCGGAATCGGCATCGTGCGGGTCTCCGGCCCGCTCGCCCGCGCGGCGGCAGTGGGAGTGGTCGGCAGCGTTCCCGCGGCGCGCCTCGCGACCCACTGCGATTTCCTGGCTGGGGATGGGACTCTCGTCGACCAGGGCATCGCCCTGTTCTTCGCGGCACCTCATTCGTATACGGGAGAAGACGTCCTCGAATTGCAGGGTCACGGAGGTCCGCTCGTCATGCAGCGGCTTCTGAGGCGCTGTTGCGAGCTGGGTGCGCGCATCGCGCAGCCGGGTGAGTTCACTCGGCGCGCCTTCCTGAACGAACGCATCGACCTCGCGCAGGCCGAGGGCGTGGCCGACCTCATCGACGCCGCAAGCGAAGAAGCAGCGCGCAGCGCGGCGCGTTCCCTCGCGGGGGATTTTTCCCGGCGCGTCGGGGAGCTCTCCGGGGCTTTCATGGCGCTCAGAATGCACGTCGAGGCCTGCATCGACTTTCCTGAAGAGGACATCGACTCCGCCGATCGCGACCAGCAGCGCGGTCGCCTGGGCGATCTTCGTCGCGATCTCGAGTCCTTGCTCGCCGAAGCGAAACAAGGCGCGATCCTCCGCGAGGGCCTCACGGTGGTGCTCGCCGGCAAGCCGAATGTCGGCAAGTCGAGCCTGCTCAACCGGCTCGCAGGGGAAGACGTGGCGATCGTCACTCCGATTGCCGGAACCACCCGCGATTACGTGCGCGCGACGATCGCCCTCCAGGGCGTGCCGATCCACTTGGTCGACACCGCGGGCCTGCGCGAAGCCGGCGACGAGGTCGAGCGTATCGGCGTGGAGCGCACGTGGAAGGCCATCGAGGATGCCGGAGCGGTCCTGTTCGTCGAGTCCGCAGTCGATGCCGATAGCCGCGACATTTCCGCCCTTGGGCGCTTCCCACGGGGCGTGCCTTGCATGCGGATCGTGAACAAGATCGACCTCGTCGGTGGAAGCACGCCCGACTCGCCCGACGCGCTGTCGGTCTCGGCGCTGACCGGCGCGGGAATGGACCGGTTGCGAGACTGGCTTTTGGAGGTGGCGGGTTGGAAACCCCATGGAGAAGGATTGTTTCTCGCCAGACAGCGCCACCTTGAGGCGCTGGAAGCGGCGCTCCAGCATGTCATCGCGGCAGCGTCAACGCAAGCCTTTGATTTGGTTGCGGAAGATCTTCGCCTGGGTCAGCGGGCGCTGGGTCATATCACCGGCGAAGTAAGCGCAGACGAACTGCTTGGGGAGATCTTTTCGCGGTTCTGCATCGGCAAGTGATGGTTCCACGTGGAACATCGCCTCGTTCGGGGAGGGTTCCACGTGGAACCGATCGGCCCTCGCGTCGCTTTCGCGTAGAATTCCCGCTCTTTCCGCGATAGTCCCCAGTCCCTCCCCATGGATTTTCCCAGCCGGTTCGACGTCCTCGTCATAGGTGGGGGACATGCAGGCACTGAAGCCGCGCTCGCCGCGGCTAGGGCGGGAGCTCGAACGCTTCTCCTCACCCATGCGCTCGAGACCCTGGGACAAATGTCGTGCAATCCTTCTATCGGTGGGATCGGCAAGGGTCATCTGGTCCGCGAAGTGGACGCGCTCGGCGGAGCGATGGCGAACGCGGCGGATGAGGCGGGGATCCAGTTTCGGACCCTCAATGCGAGCAAGGGTCCCGCCGTTCGGGCAACCCGCGCCCAGGCGGACCGCGTCCTCTATCGCAACGCCATCCGCCGACGCCTCGAGGGTCAATCCAATCTTTGGATGTTCCAGGCGGCGGTGGACGACCTCCTCGTCGAGGGGGAGCGGGTCGCTGGAGCCGTCACTTCCGTGGGCGTTCAATTTCGCGCCCGCAGTGTCGTGCTCACAGCGGGGACGTTTCTTGGCGGGCTGGTCCACGTGGGACTGACTCGATACCAGGCCGGAAGGGCGGGAGACCCGCCTTCCCTGTCCCTCGCCGCGCGTCTCCGGGAACTCCAGCTCCCCGTGGGCCGGCTCAAGACCGGTACGCCGCCGCGCATCGATGGGCGATCGATCGATTTCTCGAAGATGGTGGAACAGCCGGGCGATCGCCCTGAGCCCGTTTTTTCCTTCCTGGGCGCCCGCAGCCAGCATCCGCGCCAGCTCAGCTGCTGGATCACCCATACCAACGAAAAGACCCACGAGATCATTCGAGGTGGCCTGGATCGATCTCCGATGTTCACCGGGGTCATCGAAGGCGTGGGTCCGCGCTATTGCCCGTCCATCGAGGACAAGATCCATCGGTTTGCCGGAAAGGCATCGCACCAGATCTTCCTGGAACCCGAGGGGCTGACCACCCACGAGTTCTATCCCAACGGGATCTCCACGAGCCTGCCGTTCGACGTCCAGCTCGAGGTCGTCCATTCGATCGCGGGGCTGGAGGACGCCCATGTTCTGCGGCCGGGTTACGCGATCGAGTACGACTACTTCGATCCGAGGTCCCTCAAGTCCACCCTCGAAACCAAGTCCATCGCCGGCCTCTACTTTGCCGGCCAGATCAACGGGACCACGGGGTACGAAGAGGCGGCGGCGCAGGGCCTGCTCGCGGGAGTCAACGCGGCATTGGCTGCCCGGGAAGAGGGGGGGTGGTGCCCGAGGCGGGACGAAGCGTATCTCGGTGTCATGGTCGACGACCTCGTCACCCGTGGCGTCACCGAGCCCTATCGCATGTTCACCAGCCGTGCGGAATTCCGGCTCCAGCTGCGCGAGGACAACGCCGACCTGCGCCTCACGGAGGTGGGCCGCGAGCTGGGTTTGATAGACGACCTGCGCTGGCAGTCCTTTGCCCGCAAGCGGGACGCGATCGAGCGTGAAACCGCCCGCTTCCGATCCACATGGGCCGTGCCGTCACAAATTAATATTCAAAATCAAGAGCTTGTGCTAGGCCAACGTATTGAGCGCGAGTACTCGCTATTCGACCTGCTGCGGCGACCAGGCGTGCGCTACGGCGATCTGGCCTCGTGGACGGAGGACAAGACGCCGGTCGCGGACGCGGCGGTCGCCGAGCAAGTGGAAATCGCCGCCAAGTACGCCGGGTACATCGATCGGCAAAGGGACGAAGTCGAAAACCAGCGCGCCCAGGAAGCGCTGGCACTGCCGCCGGACCTGGACTACGGCGCCATTCGGGGACTCTCGAAAGAAGTGCAACAGAAGCTCGCGCAACATCGTCCGGAAACGATCGGCCAGGCTTCCCGCATGCAGGGAGTGACACCGGCCGCCATCTCGCTGCTGTTGGTTCACCTCAAGCGTCGGTCCATGGCGGCCCAATCCCTTCCGGACGAAATCCGCGCATGAGTCTGGAAGCTTCCGTGGGCGAAGGGCTGCGCGCGATGGGAATCGAGCTGCCCCAGGCTTCGCACCGGCTCCTGGCCCGCTACCTCGAGCTCATCGAGAAGTGGAACCGCGTCCACAATTTGACGGCCGTTCGCGAGACCCATCGGATGGTGACGACCCACCTGCTCGATAGCCTGTCGATTCTTCCCTACCTGGAGTCCGCCACATCGATGCTGGATGTGGGAACCGGCGCGGGGCTGCCGGGCATACCGGTGGCGATTGCCCGCCCGCGGATCTCCGTGACCCTGCTCGACTCGAGCCACAAGAAGTGCGCTTTCCTCGAGCAGGCCAAAGCGGAGCTCGGCCTGGCGAACGTGGACGTGGTTTGCGAGCGCGTCGAGAGCTGGCACCCGCAGCGTTCGTTCAGCGCGGGGGTATCGCGCGCCTTCTCGGAGCTCGCCGACTTCGTCGCCCAGGCCGGGCACCTGGTCGCGCCCGGAGGGCGCCTCATCGCGATGAAGGGCGTCTATCCATTCGATGAGATCGCGCGCATTCCCGCGACCCATCACGTGAAGGAAGTCGTCGAGCTCGACGTCCCGATGCTGGACGCGAAACGCCACCTCGTGCTCCTGGAGGCCGCCTGATGTCGCGCACGTTCGTGGTAGCCAACCAGAAGGGCGGCGTGGGCAAGACCTCGATCGCGGTGAACCTCTGCGCGAGTTTGGCCCACTACGGGCGGCGCGTGCTCCTCGTGGACCTCGATCCCCAGGGCAACGCCACCACGGGCAGCGGCATAGACAAGTC
>JAAOZZ010000024.1 GCA_012274175.1 Betaproteobacteria bacterium | reverse complement strand
GACGACACCGGCTCGCCGAGCAGCGTCTTGATGTCGGTTTCGGTGCCCGGGCCGGGGGGCGGCGCGGCGGTGGGGGGAGTCGTGCTCATGATGGGGAACCCTGGTCTGCGTTTCGATCGGGACGCGGCGCGGCATCGCCATCGGGACGCCAGCCGCCGCCCAGCGCCTTGTACAGCCGGACGTGGTCGGCGCTCACGTCGGCGTTGGCGCCGGCGACGCTGTCTTGCGTGTTGAGCTGCGTGCGCTGCGTATCGAGCACGGTCTGGAAGTCGATGAGCCCGCTGCCGTAGCGCTGGCTCGCCAGTTGCGCGGCGTTGGCGGCGGACTCGGCGGCGCGCTGCAGGGACACGAAGCGCTCGCGGTCTCCGCGTAACGCGATGAGCGCGTCCTCCACTTCCTGCAACGCCGCGAGTACCGTCGCATCGTAGGCCGCGTACGCCTGGTCGAGCGCGGCCTGCTGCGAGCGCACCTGGGCGCGCAAGGCGCCGGCGTCGAATACCGGCATCGATACGCTCGCGAGGAGCGCGCCGACCACCGAGGCCCGGCTGGCCAACGTGCTCAGCGTCGATGCCGCGAGGCCGATCGATCCTCCGATCTGGAAATTCGGCGCGAGCGCGGCACCCGCCTGGGATACGCGAGCGACGGCCGCCCTCACCTGGTATTCCGCGGCGCGTACGTCGGGGCGCTGGCGCAATGTCTCGGCGGGAATGCCCAGCACGAGGGAATCGGGCGCCTGGGGCACCGGGCCCGGCGCGGCCAGCACCGTCGACAAGGCCGCCGGAGGCTGGCCCGTCAGCACCGCAAGGGCGTGAGCGGATTGCTCGATCGCGGTGCGCAGCGCGGGCAGCTGGGCGCGCGTCTGCTCGGCGGTGGCGGAGGCCTGCTCGGCATCCAGGTTCGAGACCAGCCCCGCTTGCTCGCGCCACTGGGTGATCTGCAGGGTCTCGAGCTGGCTCGCGAGGTTGGCCTCGGCGATCGACGAGCGCACCTGCGCGTTGCGCAGCGTGATGTAGGCGAGGGCTACTTCCGCGGCGATCGACACCTGCACTTCCCCCAGGCTCGCGGCACTGGCCGCGGCGTTCGCCTCGCTCGCTTCCAGCGCACTGCGATTGCCGCCGAAGATGTCGAGCTCCCAACCGGCATCGAGGCCTGCGCGGAAGGTGTTCCCCGTGGGGTGCCCGCCGGCCATCGCGCGCTGCGCCGACGCGGAACTTCCCACGTTCGGCCACAAGGCGGCCGCGGATACGTCGCGCAGCGCCCGCGCCTGGCGCAGCGCGGCCTCGGCACTCTTCACGCCGGTGTTGGCCTGCAGGGCCTGGGAGACGAGGCGCGCCAGCAGCGGATCGTCGAAGCGCAACCACCACTGCGCGAGGGACGCCGTGCCGGGCGTCGCGGAAACGTCGGCGACGGACCAGGCGGCGGGAATGTCGTAGGGCGCCGTACGCTGCGGGGCGACGGATGCGCAGCCGCAGACGGCCAGCACGACTCCACCCAGGACGATCGGGATGCGCATTGGCTCATGCTGCTCCCATACCCCGGGAGGGTCTGTTCGAAAACGAACATAGGTGCGGGACTCGGGGCCCGCGAATGTCAGGGCCCGTAGGCGCTCAGCACTTCGACCGCATTCGAGCCGCCCGTCAACACCCGGACCCGCAGGTATCCCGCCTTGATCAACTGCTCCGCGAAGAGCGCCGCGCTCGCTTCGCTGGGGCAGGTGCAGAACGTGACGATGGTCCGATCCCGCTCGCCGTCCGGGAAGACGTCGATCGCCTGGCGCTCGCCCAGCACGATGGAGCGCGGAAGCACCCGGGGGTCCTCCGCCAGGAGCGAGGCGAGCTCTTCGGGCGAGATGCGCACCAAGCGATGCAGTCGCCGCAGGCGCCGGCGGTGCAGGAATTTCGCCCCGACGTAGATCGCGAAGACGGCGGCCAGGATCGCGAGGGCGCCGCCCCCGATCCAGTCCAGGGTGCCCAGCAATTGGGTGACTTCGCGGCTGAAGATCATTCCCGCGCCGATATACACGCCGCTCCACAACAGGCCGCCGGCGCCGTCGTAGAGAAGAAACCGGCGAAAGGAAAGCCCCATGGCCGCCGCGGCCGGCACCGCGATCACCGACACGCCCGGTATGAACCTGGCGATGAGAAGCAGGGGAGCACCGTGCCGGACGATGAGGTCGTCGGTCCTGCGCACGCAGGTATCGGGCGACAGCGACAAGCGGCAGAGGGTCCCCAGCACCCTGCGGCCGTGGCGCTGCCCGATGACGAACCAGACGTAGTCGGCGAGCAGCGTCGCGACAAGGGCATTCAGCAGCACCGCCTCGGGACGCATGGCGCCCGTCACCGCGAGCGCCCCGGCCGCCACGAGGATCGGCGGCGAGGGTACGGGAAGGCCGATCGTCTCGAGCGCGACCGCCGCGAATACCGCCGCCATGCCCCACTGGTTGAGCCACGCGATCAGGTCCATCGAGGGTTCCCGGAATCGGCCACGGTCCATTGTAGGGCGGCCGGGCCGGGTCTGCCGTCACGCATTGCGGGCGAGCCACTCCCTTTTCAGCAGGCCGTAGATCGCCGTATCCGAGGTCTCGCCGCGCACGATCCAGCGCTCGCGCAACAGGCCCTCGGGCTGGAAGCCCAGGCGCTCGAGCACGCGGGCCGAGGCCGTGTTGCGCGGATCGATGTCGGCCTCGAGGCGATTCAATCCCAGCGCCCCGAACGCCTGGTCGATGAGGGCGGGCAGCGCCTCGGCCATGTAGCCCCGCGACCAATGTTCCCGCGCGAGGATGTAGCCGATCTCCGCGCGGGCGCTCGCCTGGTGGAAGTTGAACAGCAGGCACACGCCGAGGAAGGCGCCGTCGGCCCTGCGCTCGATCGCGAATTGCAGGTTGCTGCCATCGGCGTAGCCCGCCTTGATCGTCGCCAGCATCTCTTCCGCGTGGGTCATCTGCGTCATGGGCGGCCGGGCGAGGTAGCGGGTGGCCTGCGGATCGGAATAGGTGGCGAAGAGCGCTGTCACGTCGCGCTCGTCCAGGGCACGCAAGCGCACGCGCTCCAGCTCGAGGATGTTTCCTTCGGGAAGCAATGCTGTCTCCGGTCGGATGGAATGGACGCGGCATTATGGGACAAGCGCCCCGTTGCCGAAGCGGCGGCCGAGTGTTACCTTGGTGACACTCGCAGGAGCACGCCATGGCAAACACCACTTCCCTCAAGCTTCCCGACGAACTCAAGGAAAAGGTGGCCGCGCTCGCCCCGGGCGTCGCGCAGACGCCCCATGCCTACATGGTGGAGGCGATCGCGGAGAAGGTCGCGCGGGACGAGAAGCGCCGGGATCTCCTGAATTCGGCGCGTGTATCCGCGGCGCACTTCCGGCGCACCGGGATCGCCTACGCGCACAAGGACGTGAAGCGCTACTTCCTCGAGAAGGCGGCCGGCAAGCGTTCGCCCAAGCCCAAGCGCATCCGCGCCCCTCGAACGCAGCGCTAGTCCCGTGGCGAACCTGCTCTACAGCCAGGGCGCGATCGACGACCTGGGACGACTGGCCGCCTTTCTCCAGGACGACGATCCGGCTTCGGCCGAGGCGACCGCCGCGCTCGTCATGCAGGCTCTCGAGATCCTCGAGGCGCATCCGCTCGTCGGAAGGTTGGTCGGCGGCGAGCTTCGCGAGCTCGTCGTCTCGCGGGGCCGCACCGGATACATCGCGATCTACGAGTACCAGGCGGCGCGCGATCGCGTCCTGGTCCACGCCGTCCGGCACCAGCGGGAGGCGGGTTTCGAGGAGTAGGCGCCAAGGGGCGCTAGAATCCCGCAAACCACGCAATCAAGAGAAGGCCGCGGGTGCCCATCGCACGGCTTTGCCGAAGTGCATTTTTGTCCGCGCTCCTCGCTGCGCACCCGGCGGCATGGGGCGAAGACAAGCCCGCTCCGGTCGACTCCAGTCCCCCGCCCAAGAAGCTCGAGAAGATCGAGGTGCAGGGCCCGAACGAAGTCGACGAGCGCCGGGCCTCCACGGCGGCGAAGATCGTCGTGAACCATGACGAGCTCACCAAATACGGCGACACCACGCTGCTGGACGCCGTGAAGCGCCTGCCCGGAATCACCGTGGAAAGCGACGGGCGGGGAGGCGGCAGCATCCGCATGCGCGGACTGGGCGCCGGCTACACGCAGATCCTCCTCGACGGCGAGCCGACGCCGCCCGGATTCTCCATCGAGACGCTGTCGCCCGACCTGATCGAGCGCATCGAGGTCTACCGCAGCGCCACCGCCGAATTCAGCGCCCAGGCCATCGCCGGCACCATCAACATCGTGCTGCGCAAGGCGGCCTCCCACCGGCGCAGGGAGCTCAAGCTGGGTGCGAGCATCTCGAATGGGCAGGTCTCGACCACGACCAACGGCGAGCTCTCGGACCGCGCCGGCTCCCTGAGCTACACGCTGCCCTTCTCCCTCAACACGTTCGCCTTCCACGGCACGCAGGTCGCGGAGCAGCGCGGCAGGGACGCGGCCGGCGTGGCTAACCTGGACTACGTCACTACGTCCCCCGCCCGCGGCTCCGGCGGCGGCGCCGGCTTCTCCCCGAAATTGAGCTGGGAGCTGGGCAAGGAAAATACGCTCACGTGGGACTCGTTCCTGAACTATCGCCGGTTCAGCGGGAATTTCGACGAGAGCACGACGACTTTCCTCGGGGCGCCGCCCACGTACGCTTCCAACTTTCTTCCCATCAAGTCGACGACCACCAGCGCTCGCGAAAACCTGGGCTGGAACCGCCGCCTCGACAACGACGCGCGGATCGAGGCGAAGCTGGGCCTCGATTACAACCATCGCTCGTCGCTCGCCATCTTCGACGGCTACGACGACGCGGGGACGTACATCCTGCACCGCGCCATCGATGGTCACGCCGGGGACAACGGCATCACGCTCAAGGGCAAATACACCTTCCCCCTGTTGGCGGGACACGCGTTCGTCGCGGGTTGGGACGGCGAGCACGCGCGGCGCACCGAGGATCGGCACCAGGTGGACGCGACGCCCGGAGGCGCGCCGCTCCTGGACCTCGACGAGTCCTATGACGCCCGCGTCACCCGCCTCGCCCTGTTCTCCCAGGACGATTGGGATGTCACCTCGCGCCTGTCGCTCTACCTCGGCCTGCGCTGGGAAGGCATCGACACGAGCAGCATCGGCAACACCTTTTCGAAAGTGAAGACCCGGTCCGGCGTGTGGAGTCCCATCGTGCAGGCGCTGTGGAAGCTTCCCGGCACGGAGAAGGACCAGGTGCGCGCGGGGCTCGCACGAACCTACAAGGCGCCCAGCACCTTCGACCTCATGCCGCGCCGCTACATCGCCGACAACAACTCCGCCACCACGCCGGACACCCAGGGCAACCCGAGCCTCCAGCCCGAGCTCGCGTGGGGCCTGGACCTCGCCTACGAGCACTACTTCGCGGGCGGAGGGCTCTTCAGCGCCTCCGCCTACGAGCGGCGCATCGACAACGTGATGCTGCACGAGCTGCTCGACGTGAACGGCACGTTCATCTCGCGCCCGGCCAACGAGGGCCGCGCCACGGTGAAAGGCGTGGAGCTCGATACGAAAGTGAACCTGGCCTCGCTTTTCGCCAACGCGCCGTCCGTGGACGTGCACGCCAACGTGTCGCGCCATTGGTCGTCGGTGGATGACCTTCCCGGGCCCGACAACCGGCTCGCGCAGCAGCTGCGGTGGAGCGCCAACGTGGGAGTCGACTACAAGCTGGCTTCCCGGCCGCTCACCGTCGGGGGAAACTTCGGATTCACGAGCGGCGGCCCCGTGCGGCTCTCCCTCACGCAGGCCAAGTACACGTCCGCCAGGCGCAATCTCGACCTCTATGGCCTCTGGAAGCTCTCTCCCGGCGCCGAGCTGCGGGCCTATGCCAACAACCTGCTGCAACAGGACATCCACACCATCGATGGATTCGCCGACGACAGCGGCACGCTCGAGCTCACGACGATCGCGCCGTCCTATCGCACGGTGGGATTCACGTTCGAGATGAAGTACTGATATCGGCGGAGCGGTGTCGCTCATTGGCGACGCGCGCGAGTAGTTCCATCGGCGCAGCCCGCGCGGAACTTCGCCCGCCCGTGCGCTTCCTAGGGAATGGAACCTGCAGGATCCCTTCACTCCAGGAGGCTTTCATGACTGCACGCTCGAAGATTTCCCTCACGCTCTTCCTCGCCCTGTCGGCCGTCACGGCCAGCGGCTTTGCGTACATGACGAACGACACGCCGGCTGCCGCGAACGAAGCGACGCCCGCGGCGACACCGGTTGCGGACCCACCGTCCAACGCACCGGCCGCGATCGACCAGTATGCGGTGCCGCCCACCACGTACCATTCCGAGCCGCGGGTCACGGTGACTGCGCCGCGCCCGAGCGAGGATGAGCTGCTGCGCACCGCGGTCATGGACCGGCTCTCCGAGGATGCGTACCTCGCCGGCAGGATCGGCGTCGAGAGCTACCGGCATACCGTGTCGCTCACCGGCCGCGTCACGACCACCGGCCAGATCGAGCGCGCCGGGATGATCGCGGCCAGCGTGAACGGCGTGCGGGACGTGAATAACTACCTGCTCGCGCGGGTAGGGATGAGCTAGGGGCTGCGCGCCGCCTCGGCCTGCTGGAGGTAGCTGCGCACGAAGGCGATGTGCTGGCGAAGGATGTAGGTCTTGTCGGCGAACGAGGCGGGCAGCTTCAGCGTGATGACGCGCTGCTCGATCTCGTCCAGGCGCTCCAGGAGCTGGGCGCGCCGCTCGGGCGTGGATTGCTCGAACGCGTCGCGCTCCAGCTCCATCAGCTCTCCGTAGCGCTTGTAGATGCGCGCGCTCACGCGCCAGTGGTAGAGCTGCGGGACGAACTTCATGCCCGGGATCAGCAGCAGCGCGATCGGCACCAGCATCACGACGGCGCGGTCGACGAGGCTCGCGAGCCAGAAGGGCAGGTGCCTGTACGCGAAGCCCTTGCCCGTCTTGTAGTAGCGCAGGGCGTCGTCACTCAGGCGGTACTCGTGCTCGAGCGGAACCGGGAATTCTCCCGCCTTCTGGATGAGCGTGGCCCCTCCGTGGACTTCCCGCGCGGCCTCGATCAGCATGTCCGATAACGCGGGATGCAGGTCGGAGCGGGCGACGAGCTCGACGGTGGGTGCCACGATCGTGAGCGGCGCCGGGGGCAGGTTCTTCCCCAGGTTGAAGGCGCCGGCCGGCAGCACGAGCCTGCTCAGGTAGCGGAAGCGGCGCACGTACGCGTCACCCTGCACGAAGTCGAAGAGGCGAATGCCCGGCGCGTGGAGCAGCGCGACGATGTTGGCGATCGCCGCGGAATCGCCCATCACGAAGACGGCGTCCACGCGGTGCTGGAAAAGCGCATCCTCCGCGGCCTTGCCCTCCAGGTCGAGGAGCTTCGTGGGGCCGTTGGGCGCGATCCCGTTCGCGTTGAGGAGTATGGTCGCCATCGCGCGGGTGCCGCTGCCCTCGCGGCCGATGGCGATGCGCTTGCCCATCAGCTCCGATAACCGGCCGAGCGGCCGCGGCGAGCGGTAGAAGACGAGCACCGGCTCGTAGAAGACGCTCCCGAGGGACATGAGGTTGCTCGTATCCACGAGATCCGCGAGGCCGCCCTGCACGAACCCGACGTCGACCTTGGTCTTGGGATCGCCCAGGCGCTTGAGGTTCTCCAGCGAGCCCTCGGACGGCAGGACCTTGAGCGTGATGCCTTCACCCGCGAGGATCTTGCGATAGCGCTCGGCGGCGGTCGCGAACATGCTGCCGGCGCGCCCGCTCGTGATGACGATCGTGTCGGGCGGTGCGGGCCGCACGAAGCGATAGGCGAACCAGAACGCCGCGATCACAAGCAGCACGTACGGCCCCAGCGTGAGCGCGAGGTCGTGCCAGGAAATCCTCGATATCCTGAGATGGGGAAGCTGCATGGCCGCTCACCCTCCGATCGGCGATCGCGGCGGAAGTTGCAGCCTATGTGCGCCAAGGCGAAAATGCCAGTGCCACGCCACGAAAGGGGGAACGCCGTGCGAAACAAATTTCTCCTGCCGGTGGTCCTCCTGCTCGCGAGCGTGACCGCGCATTCCGAGGACCCTGTGGCGGCGCTCGGGAAGCAGCGCGCCGTCGCCTCGCACCTCGAATGGGATATCGGAGAGGCGGGCCATCCGATCCTCGGTCCCATCCGCTTCGCCCACACGAAGGCCTCCATCGCCACGCCGGTCGGGACCGCGAACGTCTATTCGAACGCATACGTCTCGTGCGAGAAGAGCACCGGGACGATCGCCATCGAGCTCACGAACCAGATCACGCCCGACGACCCCGGCGGATTGCCGCCCAAGAGGATGCCGCGCCTCGTGTGCATCAGCCCCGCCGGGACGAGCGGCGGCACGGTGGTGCAGCAGGTCCTGGCCGCGAGCTGGCAGGTGAACGACCTCGGGGACGCGCTGGCCCATGGCTTCCTGCCCTCCGCGTTGCGCGCGTGCTCCGCCATCGGCATCGTGGAAGACGTCGTGATGCCCGAGGGATGGGCGCCCGGCAGCCTGCCGATCCAATTCGAGATCAGCCCCTATTCCCGGGAGCTGGACTCCATCTTCGCCACCTGCGGCGTGGCGTCGGCCTACGCCTCTCCCTCTCCTGTGGCGGCCCGAAGTGCCCCCTCTCAATCGGGAGAGGGTCGACCGAACTCCTGGAAAACGGCCCGCACCATCGCGTCCGGCCGGACCAACGTCCGCGCCGCCCCGAACCTCCATTCCCCGGTCGTGGCCGAGCTGAACCCCGGCTCGGTCGTCCTCGTGCAATCGACGGGCGGCCCCTGGTGGCGGGCGAGATCGCGCGCCGGGGCGAAGTTCGAAGGCTACATCCGGGGGGATCGGCTGGTCGGCAAGTAGCGCCTTTTCTGCACTTCGCCCCGGGTTTTCCGTCTTTCGTCGCTTTCCGCTCGCGGCACGGGGGCCGGCCTAAAGTGCGTTCATCGACAACGCACCACCCACCAGGAGCCGCCCAATGATCACCGCCTTCTTCACCCTCGTGACCGTCGCCTTCTTCTTCACCATCGCCGCCAACGTCGCGGAGAGCGTCTCGGGCGCCCGGTACTTCGCCTAGGCGCCAATGAATCCGCCCGCTTTGGCGAAGGCGAGGAGTAATATCCCGCCAATCGAGGGAGGATCGCCATGGGCGTCAGGCTGGACATGTTCGCCGGGGAAGCGAACCCGCGGCTCTGCGAGGCCGGAGAAGCGATCTTCCGCGCCTACGACATGGGCTTCGAAATGTATGTCGTGCTCGAGGGCGAGGTAGAGATCTCGATCGACTCGAAGGTGCTGGAAGTCCTGGGCCCCGGCGAGCCCTTCGGCGAGATGGCCCTGATCGACCAGGCGCCGCGCACCGCCACCGCGATCGCGAAAACCCCCTGCAAGCTCGCCGTCATCCCCGAAAAGCGCTTCCTTTTCATGGTGCAGCAGGCGCCGCACTTCGCGCTGCAGATCATGAAGGTGATGGCGGACCGCCTGAGGAAGATGAACGCCCGTCTCTGAATGCCGAAGTGCGGGTGGGGCCTCTCGATAAGCATTGCTGCTGCCTCGCCGCCACCCGCTCGGCGAACCAGCGCGTCGTGAGCCTTCGCGTGGTCTTCGGCGTGTGGAGCTCGATCACCGGCAGCACCGCGCGCGGCACCGGCTTGCCGTTGCGGGCGTCGGCCAGCGCGAAGACCTTCTCGTACAGCGGGGCCGATTCGAGCCCGCGGCGGTCCTCCAGGGCGAGATCGCGCCGGATTTCCCGTGGACTCATGTCGAGCCGCGACGCCAATGCGAGCGCCGCCGACTCGGTCGCTCCGGCCTTCCCGTCCCGTGCCTTCTCGGCGGGAATCAGGTCCCCATCGAGCGCGAGCTTCCGTCTCGTCAGCAAGGACAGCGCGCTCTGGAACGCCGCATTCCGGCTGGCATAGCGGCCGGCATTGAAATCCGCGAACCGGTAGATCGGCCGATCGTAGGACGCGGGATAGTCGAGGAGGTGCGCGATGCCGAAGTACATGCCGCCGCGGCGCGTGAAGACCTCGTCGCGGATCGACTCGACGATCGGGTAGGGGTAGCTCTTGTCTTCGGCCTGGGCCCGCGCGAAAGCCACGCTCACCTGCATCGGCCCGCCGGTGCGCACCGGGTTGCCGTTTTCCAGGAACGTGCGCCCCAGCGGGACGCGGCCGATGAGGTCCTCGTAGATGTCGCTCAGCTCGCGCTCGGTCTTCGCGTGGTCGAGGCGCTCGCGGTAGGTCCTGCCGTTCGACGATTTAAGTGCCAGCGCCGCATCGAGCACCAATTCCGGGATGCCGAGCCTTTCGCGCCGCCGCTCGATCTCGGAGCGCGCGATCGCAGGCAGGTTCGGGATCACCGGATCGGCCCGGAAGCCGCTCTCCTGCTCGGTGATCGCGACGATGGCGCAGACGTTCTCGGCGGTCACCGGAATCTCGAGCACCGCCATCGGAGTGAAGATGTCGGCCGCCCAACCTTCCCGATCGGGGACCGAGGCGGGGATGTAGCTTGCGATGAGGGCGCGGCTGTCGCTTGCGGGGAGCTGCAGGCGAGGTGCGGCACAGCCCGCGAGGACTGCCGCCAACAGGAGAAGCAATCGTTGCATGGGGTCATTATGCCAACGGCGCCGTGCATTCAGCCTGCCGACGGCTGCGCCGGGTAGAATTGCGTTTCGCCCAAGCTTGCCCCCGGGCGGCGCACCCGACTCCTCTCCCTTGGCAACATGCTCACCCTCGAATCCAGCAGATCCCAGCGCGGCCGGGCCGCGACCGTTTTCCTCGTCATCCTCGTCGTCGCTGCCGCCGCGCTAGTCGGCGGAGGCTTTTACCTGCGGCCGCGCTTCGAATCGGAACCGCCGCGGATCGCGCTTTCGACCCAGTCGGACGTGCTCGGCCAGGCGCCCCTCGAGATCGACGTGACCGATCCGGGCTCCGGCTTGAAGTCGGTGACGGCGACTCTCAGCCAGGGCGGCGCGGAACAATCCCTCGCCTCGGAGCAGTACGCGACGCCGGTCCCGGGGAAGAAGATCGCCGTGGCATTGGCGAAGGTCTCCGGCATCAAGGAAGGGCCCGCCGTCCTGCGCGTGACCGCGCGCGACGCCTCGCTCTGGCACTGGTTCGGCGGCAACGAGGCCGTGCTGGAGAAGAACCTCACGATCGACATCACGCCGCCTACGCTCGAGCTGGTCGCCGACGACCGCTACATCGACTTCGGCGGCACCGGCGCCATCGTCTACAAGGCCTCCGCGGACACGGCGAAGACGGGCGTGAAGATCGGCGACGACTGGTTCCCGGGCTTCCAGGGCGTGGTGAAGGGCCATCCCGATTACTTCTTCGCCTTCTTCGCGCACCCCTACAACGCCGAGCCCACTGCGAGGGCTGCGATCGTCGCGACCGACCAGGCGGGCAACACGCGGGAAATGCGGCTCTCCTACGAGCTCAAGAACGTGAAGTACAAGAAGAGCACCATCGCCCTCTCGGACAACTTCTACCAGAACAAGGTGATCCCGCTGCTCCACGACCTCGCCAAGCGGCAGGGTTCGGTGAAGGACGTCTTCATCGCGGTGAACCACGGCGTGCGCAAGGAAAACGAGGACAAGATCACCGAGGTCACGACGAAGACCACGCCGAAGATTCTTTGGAACGGAGCCTTCGCGCAGCTCAGCAACTCGAAGGTGGAGGCGAACTTCGCGGACTACCGGACGTACACCTACAACGGCGAGCCGATCGATAGCGCCTACCACCTGGGCTACGACCTGTCCGTCACCAGGCACTATCCCATCGAGGCGGCCAACAGCGGCGTGGTGGCTTTCACGGGCGACCTGGGGCTCTACGGGAACGCGATCATCCTCGACCATGGGCTCGGGCTCTTCACCCTCTATGGGCACTGCAGCCAGATCGACGTGAAGGTCGGCGACCCGGTCGAGAATCTGCAGATCATCGGCAAGACCGGCGAGACGGGTTTTGCCGGCGGCGACCACCTGCACTTCGGCGTCTACCTGGATGGCATCGCGGTGCTGCCGGTGGAATGGTGGGACCCGAAGTGGATCGACGACAACATCACGCCGAAGCTCGCGGGACGCGCGAGCGACGAGATCGCGCAAGCGCAGCACCCGAAGGGACCCCGGAAGACCGCGCACAAGAGGCGCCGCTAGGACGGGTTTACGCCATTTGTCTTGACGCAATCTGCCATTTGTCCTATCATGGCGAATGGGGATGCACTACATCATCGACGCGCTCGGAGGCCGCGCAGCGATCGCGGCCGAGCCGGCCTCCACCGGGGAATGGGTGAGCCGGATCCAGTCCGGCATGCCGGCCGCATCCGCGCTCGCCTTCAAGGACGCCCTCAAGCTCACGAACGCGGAGCTCGCCGCCGTCCTCGGCGTGAGCGCGAGAACGCTCGCCCGCTGGAACCCCGCCAAGTCCAGGCTGGACCCGGTGAGCGGCGATCGCCTGGTGCGATCCGCGCGCCTCTTCGCCATCGCCGCGGAGGTTCTCGAGGACGGCGACGCGGGGGCGCGGTGGCTCAAGGCGCCGCAACGCGCGCTGGGCGGTGCGGTGCCGCTGCGGCTTGCCGAAACCGACGTCGGGGTCCGTGCCGTCGAGGCGCTGCTCGGCCGGATGGAGCACGGCGTCTACACCTGATGCAGGCGTTCCGCATCGTCAAGGAGAGGCACGTTCTCACCGCCTTTTCCGGCGACGGCGCACGCGAGTACGGGGGCCGATGGAACAGGCCCGGCGTGCCGATGGTCTACGCGGCCCGGACGCGGGCGCTCGCCGCCCTCGAGGCGTTGGCGCACTTCGCCGGAGCCGAACGCCGCATTTCCTTCGTCACCTTCGAGATCGACGTTCCCGATGCGCTGGTCGTTCGCCTCTCGCCCGCCGACCTGCCCTCGGACTGGCGCAGCGAGGAGCCGCGCGCCTCGACGCAGGATCTCGGTTCCGCATGGCAGCTGGGCGGCAGGTCCGTGGCCCTGCTCGTGCCGTCGGTCCTCATCCCCCAGGAGTACTCCCTGATGCTCAATCCCGGGCATCCGGATACTCGAAAAGTGATGGTCCGCTATCCGGAGGCGTTCCGGTTCGATGGGCGGATTTGAGCGCCAGGTTGTCGAATTCCGGTCCCGCCATTCGTCTACTGGACAGGAACCCGCTATCCTCAATCCGAAAGGAACCGACCATGCCCAGCACGATCCGCCTGCACCGCGTCTTCAAGACCACCCCCGCGCGCCTCTACAAGGCGTTCCTCGACCCCGAGGCGTTGGTGAAATGGCTGCCCCCGCACGGCTTCACCGCCAAGGTCCATTCGATGGACGCGCGCGCGGGCGGCAAGTACAAGATGTCGTTCACGAACTTCACGACGGGCTCGATCCATGCGTTCGGCGGGGAATACCTGGAGCTCGTCCCGAACCAGCGCATCCGCCACACGGACGTCTTCGACGGCGGCCCGCCCGGCACGATGACGACCACCATCGAGCTCAGGAAGGTGATGGTGGGCACGGAGCTTAACGTCGTGCAGGAAGGCGTGCCGGACGCGATTCCTGCCGAGGCGTGCTACCTCGGGTGGGGCGAATCGCTGGAGCTCCTGAAGCTGCTGGTGGAGCCGGAGATTCCGGACCAGGGTTGAGCCGGGTCGCCCATGAAGGGCTCCGCCAACCCGCCCGGGAACCGCCGCTGGATCCTCACGGCGACCATCCTCGGCTCGAGCATGGCCTTCATCGACGGCACCGTCGTGAACATCGCGCTGCCGGTGCTGCAGACGACGATGGGCGCCACGATCACCGAGGTGCAGTGGGTCGTCGAGGCATACACCCTCTTCCTCGCCGCGCTCATGCTCACGGGCGGCGCCATGGGCGACCGGCTCGGGCGCAAGCGCGTCTTCGTGACCGGTGTGGTCGTATTCACGGCCGGCTCCGTCGCCTGCGGGCTCGCCCCGACCATGCACGCGCTCATCGCGTTCCGCGGGCTGCAGGGCATCGGGGCCGCGCTCATGGTGCCGGGCAGCCTCGCCATCATCAGCGCGACGTTTCCCGACAACGAGCGCGGCAAGGCGATCGGGACGTGGTCTGCGTTCACGTCGATCACGATGGTCGTGGGACCCCTGGTGGGCGGCGCATTCATCGATCACGTCTCGTGGCGCGCGATCTTCTTCATCAACGCACCGTTCGCGGCGATCGTGGTCTTCCTCGCCCTGCGCTACATGCCGGAGACGCGCGATCCCGCGAAGCGCGGGCTCGATCTCGCCGGCGCCGCGCTCGCCACGGCCGGGCTGGGCGCGCTCGTCTACGGCCTGATCGAGTCGTCGTCGCTGGGCTTCGCCCATCCGCGCATCGCGGCGACACTCGCCGGCGGCGCGGCGTTGCTCGGCGCCTTCGTCGTGGTCGAGCGGCGCGGCGCCTCTCCGATGATGCCGCTCTCGCTCTTCCGCTCCGGTGCCTTCTGCGGCGCGAACCTGATCACGCTCTTTCTTTACGCGGCGCTCGCGGGTTGCCTGTTCTTCGTGCCGATGAACCTGATCCAGCTGCAGGGATTCACCGCGACCGAAGCGGGCGCCGCGATGATCCCCACGGCGTTGCTGCTCTTCCTGCTGTCGCGCTGGGCCGGCGCGCTCGCCGACCGCATCGGCGCGCGGCCGCTGCTCATTGTCGGCCCCACGATCGCCGCCGCGGGATTCGCGCTCTTCATCGTGCCGGGAGTCGGTGCGGGTTACTGGAGCGGCTTCTTCGCGCCGTTCACGGTGTTGGGATTGGGCCTGGCGCTCACCGTGGCACCGCTCACGACCACGGTCATGGGCTCCGTCGGCCGCGAGCATTCCGGCGTGGCGTCCGGCGTGAACAACGCGATTTCCGAGACCGCGGGATTGCTCGCCGTCGCGGTCTTCGGGCTCGCCATGGCGCACGCATTCCACGGCGGGCGGGCCATCGCCGGCCCGTTCATCGGCGGCTTCCGGTTCGTGATGGCCATGGGCGCGGGCCTCGCACTGCTATCGGCAGCCTGCGCGTGGATCACACTGGATGGACGGCGGCGGACTTGATAACATAGCCGCTATCTTCAACCGCATGAAAGGAGGTGATCGTGAAAAAGCCCCTGAATGACGCCGTTGCAGTGGTGATGGATCACGCAGCGAAGGCCACGATCGCCTGAGCGGCGAATCCTCCCTACACGCAACCGCGTAGGGACTCAGAAGGCCGGCCTAACCCGCCGGCCTTTTGTTTTGGAGGGTTGCAACGGAACTTCGCCTCACGGGACGCATCCCTCCTCCATAAGGAGGATGGCCATGCCCAGAACCATCAGCCGGCGGCCGATCGACGTCGTGCGCGCCTGCCTCGAGGCGTTTGCAGCCAAGGACCGGAAGGCCATCGAGGCGCTGGTGGCCGAGGACTATCGCTTCACCAGCCCCATGGACAACGGGATCGATCGCGACGCGTACTTTCGCATCTGCTGGCCGCACAGCAAGGACTTCGCCGCGTTCGACATCGTGCACCTGGTCGAGGACGGCGAGCAGGCCTTTGTCACCTACGAGGCACGCCTGGTCACGGGCCACCGCTTTCGCAACACCGAGCTGAACACCGTGCGCGACGGCAAGCTCGTTGCGACCGAGGTGTACTTCGGTTGGGACCTGCCCCACAAGGTGGCGAAAGGGGAGCACTCAGGATAGCCGCCCGGTGCCGCCAAGGCGTGTCGCGCGCCCTCCCCTGCGACTCATCCCACCATTTCCGTATCTCGTCGGGTAAGGCTGGCAAGCGGGCCGGGCCCGGGGCAAAGTCCGGGGGTTCATTCCTCGGGAGCTTGCCATGACACATCGGATCGCCCTTCTGTTGATCGGCCTGGCACTGGCCGGTAGCGCAGCTGCCGAGGACAACGCCGGCCGAACGATCTGGATCGGCGGCAACGTGGACATTTCGCAACCCGCCCAGGGCCCGGTGATTGCGGCCGGTGGAAACGTGACCGTGAGCGCGCCCGTGGACGGCAACGTGGCGCTGGCCGGCGGCACGATCGCCGTGAATGGCTCGATCAGGGGAAACCTCCACGCGGCCGGCGGCCAGGTCCGGATCAACGGGCCGGTGACGGGCAATGCTTCCGTCGCCGCCGGAACGCTCGAGCTGGGGCCCGACGCACGCATCCAGGGCAAGCTCACGTTTCGCGGCGACGAGCTGCATCGCGATCCCGCCGCGCAAGTGGTGGGCGGTGTCCAGCAACTTCCAAGCCGCTGGCACTGGCGCGAACGCACGGCGGCCCAACGCTTCGCCCATGGATGGATCTGGAGCGCGGGCCTCATGGTGCTCGCCGCGCTCATCGCAGCGGCGCTGCCCGGCCCCTCGCGCCGCATGGCGCAGGAGCTGCGGGAGCGTCCCTGGATCACGCCGCTCCTCGGCCTCGTCACGTTGACATCCATCCCGATCGCGGCCGTGCTGCTGATGATCACCATCATCGGCATCCCGATCGGCTTGCTGGCCCTGATCGCCTACGCCGCCCTGCTGCTCGTGGGCTACGTGTGGCTCTCGGTGGTCGTGGGCGGGATGCTGCTCGACCGCATGAAGCCCGAGATGGCCGCGCTCACGGCGTGGCGGGTGGGTGCCGCCGTGCTCGCCATGCTCGTGCTCGCGATCCTCGTGCGCGTGCCCTTCGTGGGCGGGCTGTTCCACTTCGTGGCGCTCGTCGTGGGCATCGGGATGATAGTCGCCGCGGCGTTCCGGCACTCGACTCCCGCGGCGGCCGGGTGAAGTCCACGGTCGATTCCGGGGCCCTCCCGCCGGGTAGGCGCGGTCTCGGTTATGCGGCGACAGCGGCCTTGCGGGGAGCGGCGGCCGCGCGCAACGCATCCATCGCCGCGTCGACGCCTCCCCGTGCGTGCGGCACGCCCGCATCGGCGAGCGCCAGCTCGATCGCACCGAGCGCGCCCAGCAGCATGGGCTCGTTCAAGTCGCCCATGTGGCCGATGCGGAACACGCGTCCCTGCAGCGTCGTGAGTCCCCGGCCCAACGCGACGCCGTAACGTTCCGAGGCGATCGTGCGGACCCGGTCGGCGTCGTGCCCGGCCGGCATCAACACGGCGGTAAGTGAATCCGAGGCGGCGTCGGCATCCAGCGAGTAGATCTCGAGGCCGCCTCCCTGCCCCCAGTGGCGCACGCAGGCGCGCGTCGCGTTCGCAAGGCGCCGATGGCGGGCGAAGACGTTCTCCAGCCCTTCCTCCTCGATCATGTCGAGGGAAGCCTCGAGGCCGAAGAAGTGCGCGATGGGAGGCGTGCCGCAGAAGGCCACCTGGCGGCCGTTCTCGACCATCGGGCGCCAGTCCCAGTAGCGGCGCGTATTCCGGGTCGTCTGCGCCGCTTCCCAGGCGCGCCCGTTGATCGCGGTGAAGGCCATCCCCGGCGGCAGCATGAGGCCCTTCTGCGAGCCTCCGATCACCAGGTCCACGCCCCACTCATCCATGCGGAAGTCGTACGAGGCGAGCGACGAGATCGTGTCGACGAGATAGAGCGCGGGGTGACCCAGGCGGTTCATCACCGCGCGCACTTCGGCCACGGGATGGCGCATGCCGGTCGCGGTCTCGTTCTGGATCAGCATCACGGCCTTGATCCGCCCCTGGGTATCGGCGGCGAGGATCCGGCCGACCGTATCCGGATCGACGGGGCGCCGCTCCGTCGTGGGGAGCGCCTCGACCTCCAGGCCATAGGCCCGCGCCGTGTTGGACCAGCGATCCGCGAAGAACCCGGTCTGCGGCACCAGGACCTTGTCGCCGGGTGAGAAGAGATTCGCGATGCTCGCGTCCCAGGCGCCGTTGCCGGAGGCGGCGTAGGTGATGACGAAACCTTCCTTCGTCTTGAGGATGGGCTTCATTCGCTCGAGCGAGCGGTCGCGCAGGGCCACGAACTCCGGCCCCGTGAAGTCCACGGACGGGCGCGCCATCGCCTGCAACACCCGGTACGGGATGTTGGTGGGGCCGGGATGCATGAAAAACTGCCAGCCGCGGGGGACGGTCATCGCTATCTCCGGGGGGGCGACGTCGCGATGATACCGGCGCTCGACATCGCGAAGGAAGCTATTCGGCGGCTTCCACGATGCGCAGGTCCCGGTCGACGGAGCCCTCGCCGAGAGCGCGCAAGGCTTCCTGGTAGGCGGGGCCGTCGTGGCAGGCGGCCGCATCGGCCACGCTGGGGAACTCGACCAGAACCGTCCGCTGCAGGACTCCGCCCTCGTACGCATGCGCCGCGGTGCCGCGCGCGAGGAACTTGCCGCCGGCCGCCAGGATGGCCGGGGCCGCCAGCTTCGCGTAGGCAGCGAGCTTTTGCGGATCGTGCACCGAACGGTAGAAAGCAATCCAATACGCCTTTGCCATCGGGGACTCCTTGAAGGTCACAACAGGTCCGCGAACTATCTCATGGAAGCTGCGGTCGATTCCGAGCATCGTGGTACGGTGCCCTGAAAGGCGTTTTGCATTCGACTGAGCCACTGGATCCGCTAAGGGAGCCTCTGGATCCTTAAAGGGAGCCCCTGGATCAGTCGAATGCAAAGTCCGCTCGAGGACGGGGATGAGGATTCAACTCGACCGCCGCCCGATGTCGAAACGACGCCCCGCCATTCGACCTCAATGCAAGGACCCCACCAGGAGACCGTCATGGCCACCAAACGCAAGACCCCTGCCCGCAAGAAGCCGGCCCGCCACACCGCCGCAATGGCCACCCTCTCGCCGTGCCTCTGGTTCGACGACCGGGCCGAGGAGGCCGCGCGCTACTACGTCTCGGTCTTCAAGAAGGCGAAGATCGTGGCCATCAACCGCTATCCGGCCGTCGGGCAGGAGATACACGGCCGCCCCGCCGGCTCCGTGTTGACCGTCGATTTCATGCTGAACGGCGTTCCCTTCACGGCGCTCAATGGCGGCCCGCTCTTCAAGTTCAACGAGGCGATGTCGCTCCAGGTGCTGTGCCGCACGCAAGCGGAGATCGACTACTACTGGGAGAAGCTCACCGCGGGCGGCGACGAGCGCGCGCAGGCGTGCGGCTGGCTCAAGGACAAGTTCGGCGTCTCGTGGCAGGTCGCGCCGGTCGGGATGGCGAAGGCGTTCAAGGACCCGAAATCGAAGGCCACGGAGCGCGCCTTCGCCGCAATGATGAAGATGAAGAAGCTCGACATCGCCGCGCTCCGGAAAGCGCGGAAAGGCTAGGAATTCCACACCAACCCAGGAGACTGACAATGCGATTCCTTTCGATGGTCCGGATCGACGAGAAGGCCGGCCAGAAGCCCAGCGAGCGGCTGATGACCGAGATGGGGAAGCTCATGGAAGAAGCGGCGCGCGAGGGATGGCTCGTCTCGACCGCGGGCCTG
>JAAOZZ010000255.1 GCA_012274175.1 Betaproteobacteria bacterium | reverse complement strand
GCCAGGTGCGCTTCGAGGACGCTGTGGGCGAAGGGTTCGCCGCGCTCGCCTCCGAAGGTGCGCAATGGCACTTCGCCCCGCGCGCGGGCGGGGAGCGCATCCGCCTCGATGCGCGCAGGCCCACCCGCACGCTCAAGAACCTGCTGCAGGAGGCCGCGCTTCCCGCCTGGGAGCGGGAAAGATTGCCGTTGCTGTTCGACGACACGCGGCTCGTATGGGTGCCGGGCGTGGGCATCGCCGCCGACTATGCCTGCCCCCCCGGCGCCCGGGGCTTGCGGCCGTGCTGGAGGGTAGCCGGGAAGGCTCCGCTGTGCTAGAATGAAAAGCTAAATTTTTCATCCATTTAGCGGAGATTTTCATGGCGGTGGAGCGCACCCTCTCGATCATCAAACCCGATGCGGTAGCCAAGAACGTGATCGGCGAGATCTACGCCCGATTCGAGAAGGCCGGCCTCAAGGTCGTCGCGGCGAGGATGGCCCGCCTGTCGCGCGTCGACGCCGAGGGCTTCTACGCCGTGCACCGGGGAAGGCCCTTCTTCAAGGACCTGGTGGAGTTCATGATCTCCGGGCCGGTGATGATCCAGGTGCTCGAGGGTGAAGGCGCGATCCAGAAGAACCGCGAGATCATGGGCGCCACGGACCCGAAGCGGGCCGACAAGGGCACCCTCCGCGCCGATTTCGCGCAGTCGATTGACGCCAACGCGGTGCACGGTTCCGACGCGGCCGAGACCGCGGCCGTGGAAATCGCCTATTTCTTCCCGCAAAGCCAGGTGTACAGCCGCTAGCCGGGGCCAGGCATCGAGATGACGCAACGCACGAACCTTCTCGACTTCACGCTCGCGGGGCTCACCGCGTGGCTCGCCGCCCGGGGCGAGAAGCCGTTTCGCGCGCGCCAGGTCTTCCGCTGGATCCACCAGCGGGGCGTAGCGGACTTCGGCGCCATGACGGACCTCGCCAAGGGCCTGCGCGAGAAGCTCGAGGAGCATGCCGAGATCCGGCCCCCCGTGATCGCCTCGGAGCATCGCTCGGCCGACGGCACGGTGAAGTGGCTCTTCGACGTGGGAGTGGGCAACGGCATCGAGACCGTCTTCATTCCCGAGGAGGACCGCGGAACGCTTTGCGTTTCGTCCCAGGTGGGATGCGCGCTCGACTGCAAGTTCTGCTCGACGGGGCGGCAGGGGTTCAGCCGCGACCTGCGGATGGGCGAGATCGTGGGCCAGCTCTGGGTGGCGAATCGGCGGCTGAAGGAAATGCTGGCCGAGGGAGGTACCGTGCGCACACCCTCGACGCGGACCCCTGCTGAAGGCGAGGGCGAAGCGCGCCGGGCGGTGACCAACGTGGTGATGATGGGAATGGGCGAGCCGCTCAACAACTTCGGCCCGGTCGTGGACGCGATGACCGTGATGCTCGACGACCACGGCTATGGCCTGTCGCGCCGGCGCGTGACGCTTTCCACCTCGGGCGTCGTGCCCTACATCCGCAAGCTGAAGGAGGCGCTCCCGGTGGCGCTCGCGGTGAGCCTGCACGCGCCCAACGACGCGATCCGCAGCCGCATCATGCCGGTGAACGACGCCTATCCGATCGCCGCGCTCCTGGACGCATGCCGCGACTACCTGGAGGCGGCCCCGCGCGATTTCATCACCTTCGAGTACGTGATGCTGAAGGGCGTGAACGACGCGCCGGACCACGCGCGCGAGCTCGCCGCGCTGCTGCGCAGCGTGCCGTCGAAGGTGAACCTGATCCCGTTCAACCCGTTTCCCGGCTCGGGTTTCGAGGGCACCGAGATGGAGCGCGTGAGGCGCTTCCAGAAGGTGCTCATCGATGAGGGCTACGTCGCCACGATCCGCAAGACCCGCGGCGGCGACATCGATGCGGCATGCGGCCAGCTCGCGGGCCAGGTCGTCAATCGCATGAAGCCCCGGGCCGTCCGTATCCACCCGCCTTCGCCGAGGATCTGATGCGCACCGCACTCGCACTCATCGCCATGATGCTCGCCGGCTGCGTCTCCCAAAGCGCCGTGCAATCCCATCCTGTCACCGACAACGAGATCGCCAACGCGCACCGCCGCGCCGAGGTGCACACCGCGCTCGCGGGCGAGTATTTCTCCCGCGGCAACTTCAGCGTGGCGCTGTCGGAGTCGCACCTCGCCATCAAGGACGACCCGAGCTACGTGCCCGCGTACAACATGCAGGGCCTGGTGTACATGGAGCTGCGGGAGGACGTGCCCGCGCGCGAGGCCTTCGACCGTGCGCTTTCCCTCGAGCCGAAGAACGCCGAGGTGCTCAACAACTTCGGCTGGTTCCTGTGCACCCGCGGAGATGCCCAGCGCGCCATGAAGATGCTGCAGTCGGCGGTGAACGACGCGCTCTATCCCACCCCGGAAAAGGCGTACCTGTCCATGGGGCTGTGCATGAAGCGCATGAACCGCAACGACGAGGCCGAGCAATACCTGCGCCGCGCGGTGCTGATCCGCCCGGAGCTGATCGGCGCGCTCTACAACCTCGCGATCGTCACCTACGAGCGCGGGGACCACAAGGAAGCGGAGAACTACCTCAACCGCTACATGCGGCTCGCGACACCGGGCCTCGACGGTCTCGTGCTGGGCGTGAAGATCGCGCGCGCCAACAAGGACTCGGCGGGAGAGCAAAGCTACCTTCAGCAGCTTCGCCGGCGCTTCCCCGACGCGCCGCAGACCCTCGAGCTCACCGGCAAGCACTAGGCCACCGTGGACGCCGTCGCCGACAACGCCGAGCGCGCGGGACCCGCCTCGCTCGGTCGCATGCTCGCCGACGAGCGCGAGCGCCAGGGCCTTTCCCGCGCCGACGTGGCCCAGCGCCTGCACATGAGCGCGTGGCAGGTGGAGGCGCTCGAGGACGGCGATTACACCCGGCTTCCGAAGGGCACGTTCCTGCGGGGCTTCGTGCGCAACTACGCCAAGGTGCTCGGCCTCGTCCCGGATTCGATGCTGGGGCTGCTCGCCGGCGACGCGCCGCCCGGCCCGGCCCCGGGCATCGTGGTGCCCACGCAGAACATCCGCTTCGATCCCCTGGGTGAGCGCCTCTCGAGCCCGTACGCGAAGGCCGGCATGCTCGCCGCCGTCGTGGTGACCCTGGCCTTCGCGACGATGTACTGGTGGATGTACGTCCGCCCCACGCCGCCGGGTACGGCGCTGCCCGCGCCCGTCGGGGATGCGGCGAAGGATACGCAGCCGCCCTTCGTGATCGCGCGCTCCGAGCCCACCCCGGCGCCGCCGCAGGCTGCGGCCCCCGCGCCGGACGCCGCCGCGGCAACGCCGGCGCAAGGCAAATCGGCGGCGCAATCGCCATCGCCGGCGCAATCGCCATCGCCGGCGACCGCAATGGCCGCCGTGCCCGCCCCG
>JAAOZZ010000254.1 GCA_012274175.1 Betaproteobacteria bacterium | reverse complement strand
TCCGCCATGTCGCGCACGTTCGCCACGCCCACGGCGTTCGGGAAGAAGGCGAACATCGGCTGGTCGTTGGGAGAATCCCCCGCGAAGACGAGCGAGGCGCGCTCGGCCTCGGCGTCGATGCCGAAATCCTCGCGCAGCATGAGGCGGGTGGTGGACAGCTTGTCGTAGCCGCCGAACCAGCCGTTCACGTGGATCGAGCTCACTTTCGCGGTGAGGCCCTCGCCTTCCATGATGGAGACGATGCGCGCGATCGCCGCGCGCGGGAGCTCCGGCACGTCCTCGCGGTAGTCGATGGCGAGATCGGCCTCGCGATAGGGCTGGTCGGAAGCCACGGCGCTCCCCGGCACCTCGCGCAGGACGCGTTCCGCGATCGAGCCCATGCGGCTCGCGCGCTGGGCGCGCTCCGCCTCCCCGATCACGTAGCGCTTCACGAGCCTGCCGCGCGCGGCGTCGTGGCGGAACCAGAACGCGCCGTTCTCGCCCACCACCGCGTCCACGGGCCACATGCGGGCGATGTGGTCGCACCAACCGGCCGGGCGCCCGGTGACCGGCACCACCAGCAGCCCGGCAGAGCGCAGCCGCTCGAGCGCTTCATACGCCGCCGCGTGCAGCCGGCCGTGGGTGGTGAGCGTGTCGTCGATGTCCGCCAGCACGCCGCGCACCGTCGCTCGGGCGGCACGCGGGAAATCGGCGAGCGGCCGCAGCCTCGCGGCGGAAGTCCCCGTCGCCACTATCCCGGGCTCCGGGAGCCGCGGCGCGCCTCGCCCATCCACGCGGCGAACGCGTCGGTCTCGCCAGGCGTCATGTGCAGCCCGCACTTGGTGCGGCGCCAGAGGATGTCCTCGGCCGTCGCGGCCCATTCCTCGGCCACGAGGTATTCCGCCTCGCGCTGGGTGAGGCCGGCGCCGAACGAGATCCCGAGATCCGCGAGGCAGCCCGCCTCGCCCAGCACGCGCACCGCGCGGCTGCCGTGGCGGCGCACGACACCTTCGACCAGGTCCCGGGGCAATCCCGGGTAGCGGGCGCGCATCTCGTCGCGAAAGCCGTTGAAGTGGGCGACATCGCCTCCGGGCAGGGGCTCGCCCGCGGTCCAGTCGCCCTTCATCCCGGGAAAGAACGGGGCGAGCTTCGCGAGGGACTCCTCGGCGAGCCGCCGGTAGGTGGTGATCTTGCCGCCGAAGAGTGTCAGCAGCGGGACGTGGCCCTGCTCGTGGTCCACCTTGAGCACGTAGTCGCGCGTCACCTCCGACGGGTTGTCGCTGCCGTCGTCGTAGAGGGGACGCACGCCCGCGTAGCTCGACACGACATCGGATGCGGCGAGCGGGCGGGCGAGGAAGCGGTTCACCGCGGCGAGGAGGTACTCGACCTCGCCCGGCGTGATGCGCGCGGCCTCCTCGATGTTCGCCACCGGCACGTCGGTGGTGCCGATGAGGCTGAAGCGCTGCTCGTAGGGAATCACGAACACCACCCGCTTGTCCGGATTCTGCAGGATGAGCGCATGGCCCTGGGAATGCACCTTGGGCACGATGATGTGGCTGCCCTTGACCAGCCGCACCCGGTCGGTGATGCGATCGCCCTGGATGCGGTCGAGCACGTCGACCACCCACGGGCCCGCGGCATTCACGAGCGCTTTCGCGCGCACGGTGCGGGCTACCCCGTCCGCGCCCGCCAGCGTCGCCTCCCAGGCGCCTTCCACGCGGCGGGCACCCTCGAAGCGCGTGCGCGTGAGGATCGTCGCACCCTTCTCCCGCGCCGACATCGCGTTCACCACGGTGAGGCGCGAATCGTCCACGCGGCAATCGGAGTACACGAAGCCCCGGCGAATCCCGCCCTTCAACCCCGCGCTGAACTCCAGATGGGGAAACGACACCGCCTTGGAGCCCGGCAGCGAGATGGGGCCGCCCAGGTGGTCGTAGAGCCAGAGGCCCGCGCGGATCATCCATACCGGGCGCATGCTCGCGTCGTGGGGCAGCACGAACAGGAGCGGCCGGATGATGTGGGGGGCGAGCCGCAGCAGCACCTCGCGCTCCCGGAGCGCCTCGCGCACCAGCCGGAACTCGTACTGCTCCAGGTAGCGCAGCCCCCCGTGGATCAGCTTCGAGCTCCACGAGCTGGTGGCCGAGGCGAGGTCCGACTGCTCGACCAGCGTGACCGCGAGGCCGCGCCCCGCCGCGTCGCGCGCGATGCCGGCGCCGTTGATGCCGCCGCCGACGATCAGGAGGTCGGAAACCGGCCCCATTGCGCCCACCAAAGCAATGCGAATGTGGTCTTCGTGTCGGTGATGAGGCCCGGCGCAGCCACTCGGCCGCGTCCGCGAGGCGCGCGGGGAAGGTGAGGAGGTGCTCGCCCTTGTCGAGCCGCGCGCCGACGTGCGTGAGCCCGCGGGCGCCGTAGACCTCGATGATCTCGTCGGAGTAGCCGATGCACGGGTCGAGGCGCGCGATCTTCCACCACTCCGAGGCCTCGTAGCCGCATTCCTCCACGAGCTCGCGCTTCGCGGTCTCCAGGGGCGGCTCGCCGGGCTCGATCTTGCCGGCCGGCAGCTCGATGAAGTGCGCGCCCCGCGGGTAGCGGAACTGGCGCTCGAGCAGGATGGTTTCCGGATCGGGGAAGGCGAGCACCATCACCGC
>JAAOZZ010000253.1 GCA_012274175.1 Betaproteobacteria bacterium | reverse complement strand
GTAGCGCTTGCCGCTGCCGCAGGGGCACGGATCGTTGCGTCGGATGGGAGCTTGCAAGACAGCTTCCGGGATGTGGGCAGGCGCGATTGTAGCGGCTCAGGCGGGCCGGAAATCCCGCACGCGGCTTGCGAGCTCGCGCAGCTCCTCGCGGGTGGCCCCGTCGCCGTAGCGCGCGCGCACGTAGCGTCCCGTGATCTCCTCGGCTGCCGCGGCGCATCCGGGCTTGGTGGCTTTCACGCGCTCCAGGTAATCCATGGGACCCTCGCTCGGCGCGCGGGCGAGCCCCGCGGCGGCGAGCTTGCGGCAATACCGGTCCCAAGCCACGAGCGAGGCTTCGCGCCGCGGCGGCCGGTCCCGCACCAGCAATCCGGCGGTGACCGCGCCGCCCACCAGGAACACGGACACCACCAGCCAGAAACCCAGGGTGCGCCAGTCGATCGAGGGAAATCCGAGATCGGAGAAGAACTGCCGCTGGCGATCGACGTTGTAGCCCACCACCCACTGGTCCCACTGGCTGTTGAGCACCTGCCAGCCGTAGCTCACATCGGCGAGCAGGCCGAAACGATCGGCGGCGATGAGCGAGGGGATCATGCCGATGGGCCCGAGGGCGGCGTTCACCCCGCCTTCCACGCGCAGGGGCGAGACCGCCGCGGTCGGGTCCACGCGCACCCACCCTTCGCCGCGGATCCAGATCTCGGTCCACGCATGGGCATCGGCCTGGCGCACGATGAGCTCGTCGTTGAAGGGGTTCACCTCGCCGCCCTGGTAGCCGGTCACCACCCGGGCGGGAATGCCCGCGGCGCGCATGAGCAGCGCGAAGCTGCCCGCATAGTGCTCGCAGAAGCCGCGCTTGGAGTGGAACAGGAAGTCGTCGTAGGGATCCCGCGGATCGAGCAGCGGCGGATCCAGCGTGTAGGTGAACTCCCGGTTGTAGAGCTGGATCGCCCGGTCGAGGATCGCGTGCGGGTCGGGATTCTCGCGCGCCCACTGCCGGCCCAGGGCGACGGTGCGCGGGTTGCGGTTCTCGTCGAAGCGGGTGGCCCACTGCAGCGACAGCGGGCCCGCATCCTCTCCGTAACGGTAGTCGAGCCACGAGGTCATCTCGTAGCGCAGGCGCTGGTCGACGGGGCGGCGCGAGCGCAGCTGCAGGTCGACGAGCGAATAGGCGTCGGGCGGCACCGCGGCCGGAACGTCGAGCGCGAAGAGCCAGTTCTTGTTGTTCGGCTCCATCGTGACGGCGTAGCGGGTTGCGTTGCGGGCGGTGGAGTAGTGCAGCGCGCCGCTCGGGCTCACGGGCGCCATGCGCCACGTGGACCCGTCGAATTCCGTGAGCACCGGCCCGCGCCAGTAGAGCAGCAGGTACGGGGGGCGCTCGCCCAGGAAATGCACGCGGAAGGCGACGGCATCGGACTGGATGAGCTTCGCGATGTTGCCCGGCGTCATGGTCTCCGAGAGCCCCGTGGAAGCGCCGTGCGCGTCCTGGGGCAGGGCCCAGAGCGGCCCGTGCACCCGTGGAAAGAGGATGAAGAATGCCGCCATGAGCGGCAGCGCCTGCACCAGCAGCGCGCCCGCAGGGCGCAGCCGCTCCATCACCGTGGGCGAGCGCCCCACGCGGTTGAAGCCCACGAGGGTGCCGATGAAGATCCACACGCACGCGAGCATGTACACGCCCAGCGGGATCGACTGGGAGAAGAGGAAGTTCGTGAGCACCAGGAAGAACCCGAGGTAGATGCTCAACACCACCTCGCGCTGCGTGCGCATCTCGAGCAGCTTGAGGGCGGCCATCACGATGAGCAGCGTCACGCCCGCCTCGCGCCCGGTGATATGGCCATACTGCAGGTACGTGCCCACGCTCGCCGCGATGGTGACCGCCACCACGAGGGCGCGCGACGGGAAATGGATCGCCGCCCACGAGATCCAGGCGCGCCAGGCCAGCACCACGACGACGAAGATGCCCACCCAGTTGGGCAGGCGGGACATGTGGGGTGCGACCACGAAGAGCATGGCCGCGAGGAGCCACAGGAGGTTGCGAACGTCCAGGTGGGGCGAGTAGGGCGGGGCGCTCACTGAGGCTCCTCGAAGAGCGCAAGCGCCTCCAGGCACCGGGCGCGGTGGACGTCTCCGCGATCGGGCGCGATCGAGTGTCCCGGCAGGCGCAGGCCGTATCCCTGGCCGTATTCCTCGGCCTGCAGCACCCAGTGGGCGAGGGCGGACAATCGCGCCTCCACGCTGGCCCCGGGTGCGTCCTGCCAGTCGAGCCAGAGTTCGCTCGAGGCACTCGCGCTGAACTCCTTCGTGAGCATGCCCCGCCCGCGCGCGAGCGCCTTCCAGGCGATGAGCTTGGGCGCATCCCCGGGGCGATAGGCGCGCAGCATGTTGAATTCCTCATCCCCGGGGATGGGGATGCCTTCCTCGCTGTCGCCGTGGGCGAGGCTCGGAGGGTTGCCCGCCAGGGGATCAGGCCGCGGATAGACCACTACGGCCAGGTCGAACTCCACGTACGACCACGCGTGGAAGAGTCCCACGGGATAGCGCGTGAAGACCTCGAGCCGGCCGCAGCGCAGGCGCCCGCGCCGGGTGGTGGCGCACGGCAGGGCGAGGCCGGCGGGCTCGCCCACCACGATGTCCGCGTACACGGGCTCCTCGCCGCGGCGGCGCACGGCGATCGAGAAGCGCGTGAGCGAGGGCGTCTCGAGGGTCACGCCGAAGTGCGCGGTCTCACCCGCGAACACGGGATCGCAGCGCCCGGGCCGCAGCCGCAGGTGCGCGAGGTTGCGCCACGTGTGCAGCATGGCCACCCCCGCCATGCTCGCCAGCAGGAACGTGAGGACGAAGCCCAGGGAGAGCGTGTAGTTGATCGACGCCAGCAGCAGCAGGACCAGGGTAAAGGCGAAGACGTAGCCCTGGCGCGTGGGCAGGATGAAGATGCGCCGCTGCACGAGGGTCACCGGCGGCGTCTCGGGGACGTTCGCCCGGAAGATCCAGTCGGAGATGGATTGCCTCAGGTCGGCCAGCATGGATCGAGGGAGGACGCGCACGCGTGGCCCCCGCGCTTCAGGGAATGGGCACGCCCGCGATGAGTTCCCTGGCCGGGTCGAAGCCGCCCTTGGCCGTGTCGGCGCCGCCGTGCAGGCGATGGCCCACGACGGACGGCAGGATCGCCTGCACGTCCTCGGGCAGCACCTGGCGGCGCCCCTCCATCATCGCCCACGACTGCGCGGCGCGCAGGATCGCCACGCCCGCGCGCGGCGAGAGTCCCTGGGAGAAGCGCGGAGAATGGCGCGTATGGGTGATGAGCGCCTGCACGTAGTCGAGCAGCGCATCGGACACCTGCATCGTCGGCACCGTCTTCTGCAGCTCCGAGAGCTGGTCCGCGGTCATCGCGGGCGTGAGCTGGGAGATGAGGTCGCGCCGCTCCGCGCCCCGCAGCAGCTCGCGCTCGGCCTTCGCGTCGGGATAGCCCAGGTTGATGCGCATGAGGAAGCGGTCGAGCTGGGATTCGGGCAGCGGGAACGTGCCCACCTGGTGCAGCGGGTTCTGCGTGGCGATCACGAAGAAGGGCTCGGGCAGGGGCCGCGTCTCGCCCTCCGCCGTCACCTGGTGCTCTTCCATCGCCTCGAGCAGCGCGCTTTGCGCCTTGGGGCTCGCGCGGTTGATCTCGTCGGCGAGGATGATCTGGGCGAATATGGGCCCCGGGTGGAAGCGGAACGAGGAGCTCTCGCGATCGAAGATCGACACGCCGATGATGTCCGCGGGCAGCAGGTCGGACGTGAACTGGATGCGCTGGTAATCGAGCCCCAGCAGCCGCGCGAGCGCGTGAGACAGGGTGGTCTTCCCCACGCCCGGCACGTCCTCGATCAGCAGGTGGCCCCGCGCCAGGATGCACGCCATGGCGAGCCGGATCTGCCGCTCCTTGCCCAGGATCACCTGCCCGGCCCGGGCGACGACGGCTTCCGTGGGACCCGCGGCGATGCGGCTGCGTGCGTCGATCAGCATGGAAAAATGGAACCTTGTCAGCGATTTACCGGTCGATCCGTGATGCGCAAGCGAGGATAGCATGCGTGCCGCGGACCGGCATGGGGCGAAGCGCGCCACTGCCTTGGAATCCGGGGCGCCACCAATAGTTGCAGAAAGCGCAACCACGCAGGAGAAGGACCGATGATCCGACGGGGCTTGGCTGCGGCGCTCGCAGCCCTCGTGCTGCCGGCTGGCGCGCAGGGCGTCCCGGCCGCCGACTACAGCGACATGTGGTACCTGCCCAGCGAATCGGGCTGGGGCGTGAGCTTCACGCAGCACGCGGCGACGAGCCAGGCCTACGCGGTGTGGTACACCTACGACCCCCGCGAGCCCGCTTCGGGCGCCACGTACCGGCCCCTCTGGATCGTGATGCCGGGCGGGACGTGGTCCACGCCCACCCGTATTTCCGGCCCCGTGTATGTGTTGAACGGCACTCCCTTCAACCAGGCCGGATCGAATCGAACGGTGAATGCGATCGGAACCTTCACCTTCGATTTCTCGAGTGCCTCGTCCGGCACGTTCACCTACGACATCGCGCCGCCCGCGGGCCTCGCGAGCACCGACCCCGCCTACGGACTGCCGGCATTCTCCGGATCGAAGCCCATCGGCCGCCAGAGCTTCTAGAAAGCTCTAGAATCGCGGCATGGCGACCGCGCTGCTGACCCACCCGGATTGCGTGCTGCACGAGATGGGCGCGGGCCACCCCGAGTCCCCGCAGCGCCTGAAGGCCGTGCTCGCCGCGCTCGAGGCCTCCGGGCTCGCCTCGAAGCTCGTCGCGCGCGAGGCGCCGGAGGCCACGCGCGAAGCGATCGAGCGCGTCCACGGGCACGACCACGTGGAGCTCGTGTTCGCATCTTCGCCGTCGCAGGGCTACGCCTACCTCGATCCGGACACGTCGATGAACGGGAAGTCGCTCTCGGCCGCGCTGCGTGCGGCCGGCGCCGTGGTGGCGGCCACCGACATGGTGATGTCGGGCGAGGCGCGCCGGGCCTTCTGCGCCGTGCGCCCGCCGGGGCATCACGCCACGCGTACCCGTCCCATGGGGTTCTGCATCTTCAACAACGTAGCGATCGGCGCGGCGCACGCGATGGCGTTCCACGGGCTCGAGCGCGTGGCGGTGCTCGATTTCGACGTGCATCACGGCAACGGCACCGAGGACGCTTTCCACGACGATCCCCGCGTGATGCTCTGCTCGACGTTCCAGCACCCGTACTATCCCTACTCGGGCGCGGACTCGGGCAACGAGCATATCGTGAACGTGCCGCTGCCGGCGATGACCGACGGGCGTGGATTCCGCGCCGCCGTCGAGCGCCATTGGACGCCGGCGCTCGAGGCGCACCGTCCGCAGCTCGTGTTCGTCTCCGCGGGATTCGATGCCCATCGCGAGGATCCGCTCGCCCACGTCCAGCTGGGCGACGAGGACTATCGGTGGGTCACCGAGTGGCTCGTGGACGTGGCCGAGCGCCACGCGCAAGGGCGCGTCGTCTCGACGCTCGAAGGCGGCTACAACACCACGGCACTCGGGCGCTGCGTGGTCGAGCACGTGAGGGCGCTGGCGGCCTAGGATTCAATCCTGCGCGTCCTCCAGGAGGAGCTCGGGATCGACGCACGCGCCGCGGACCTCGAAGCGCTTGGCGCGCGAGCGCTCGCCGCTCGCGAGCGTCACGGCGCCCCGGGCGACGCCTAAGCGCTTTGCGATGTACGCGGCGAGCGTCTCGTTGGCGCGATTTTCGAGGGCGGGGGCGGCCACGCGGATCCGGAGCGCCTCGCCGTGCAGCCCGGCCACTTGCGTGCGCTTGGCGCCCGGCTGCGCGTGAACCAGGAGCGAAAGCGTGCCGTCCGCCGAATGGCGGTACCACGCGGCCATCGGGGGATTTACTGCGAAGTGCGCTGCTTCTCGGTGCCGGGCGGCTGCAGTCCGATGAGCGACCAGTTCTGCGTGTTGATCGCGGTGAGGATCATGCCGCGATAGCGCACGGCCTGGGAGTAGGCCCAGGGAGAGGCGAGGAAGTTCTGGTAGAGCTCCTCGAAGCTGGAGGAGCTGCAATAGCCGCCATAGGCGCACGCGAGCTGCGGCTCGCGACTGAGCGACGTGCAGTCGGGCCCGAGGTCGCACGCGACGAGCGAGAACGCCCCCAGGAAGGCCGAAGGCTCGGGCACCTCGCCGTTCGGGCCGATGCGCAACTGGCTCGCCACCGAGGACTGCGCGAGGAACTGGCCCACGATGATCATCGCCTCGGGGTCCCGGGTCTCGAGCAGCCCGATCAGCTGCGACAGGTTGTCCATGGTCACGCGAGGCTGGGTCGCGTTCTGGCCGGTCTCGGTGCGCTGGTTGTTGAGGGACTTGTTCAGCTCCGCCACGAGGATGCGCGCCTGGGCGCGAGGATCGCCTTGCTGCGCGGCTTCCTGGAACAGATCCTCGACGTCCTTCGGGGAGATCTTGGTGCCCTGGAAGCGTGCGCAGCGCTGGGTGTTGTCCACCGCCTCATACGCGGCGATGCGCTTGGCGTTGAGCGGGTCTCCCACCGGCAGGCTCGCGAGGAACTGGCGGCGCTGCTTCGCGCCGTAGGCCACCAGGTCTTCGTTGAGGGAGGTGGCGAACTGGCACTCCTCGAGGGCCTTCGCCAGGTGGTAGCGCTCGTCGGCGGTGAGCTGGCTGCGGCGAGCGGCGAGGGCGTCCGCGAATGCCTTCAGGTCGCGGGAGGTGCGGAATTCGATCGCCACGGCCGAGGCGCGCGCGGGCTCGGGCCGGGACATCGGGGCGGGCATCGAAATGGCGGTGCTCCGGGGCTGCGGATCGACCTCGGCCACGTCGAGGGAAGGTGCCTGCACGCCATCGCTGGCGGTGGAACGCGACACGGGATCCTCGCGCGCCGCGGAGACGACGCCCGTGTACTTGCTCGCGATCAACAGCCCGTAGGCGACGAGCGAAGCCAGGCCGATGGCCGTAAGGCGATTCATGAAGGGGGAGTTTCCCGAAAAAATGCCGTTTCGTCAATGATTTCCGGTAAATGGCCCGGGGGACCGGCGGGCCCGGATCCGGGCCCGCCGGGCTGTGAAACGGATCACATCAGTGCTGCAGGATCTTCGACAGGAAGAGCTGCGCCCGCTCGCTGCGGGGCTTGCCGAAGAATTCGTCCTTGGAGCAATCCTCGACGATCTGTCCCTGGTCCATGAAGATCACGCGGTGGGCGACCTTGCGGGCGAAACCCATCTCGTGGGTGACCACCATCATCGTCATGCCGTCCTTCGCGAGGGCCACCATCACGTCGAGCACCTCGTTGATCATCTCGGGATCGAGGGCGGAGGTGGGCTCGTCGAAGAGCATCGCGATGGGGTCCATGCTGAGGGCGCGCGCGATCGCCACGCGCTGCTGCTGCCCCCCGGAGAGCTGTGCCGGGAACTTCCCGCTGTGGGCGGCGAGTCCCACGCGCTCGAGGAGCTTCATGCCTTTCTCGTTGGCGTCCTTCGGCGAGCGGTGGAGCACCTTCTCCTGGGCGAGCGTGAGGTTGCGGATCACGCTCATGTGGGGAAAGAGCTCGAAGTGCTGGAAGACCATGCCCACACGCGAGCGCAGCTTCGGCAGGTCGGTCTTGGGACCGCCCACGGAGATGCCGTCGACGACGACCTCCCCCTTCTGGAACGCTTCCAGCCCGTTCACGCACTTGATGAGCGTGGACTTGCCGCTTCCGGAGGGCCCGCAGACCACCACCACCTCGCCCTTGGCGATCTGCGTGGAGCAGTCGGTGAGCACCTGGAAGGCGCCGTACCACTTGGAGAGGTTGCGGATCGAGATCATGGCATCGGGCATCAGCGCACCACCGCGATTCTGACCTGCAGGCGCCGCACGAGCAGCGACAGGCCGAAGGAGAGGATGAAATAGACCACGGCTACGAACGAGTACATCTCGACCAGGCGGTAGTCGCGGTTGGCGATCTTCGACGCCGCCCCGAGGAAATCGGTGGCCGAGATCACGTAGACGAGCGAGGTGTCCTGGAAGAGGATGATGGTCTGGGTGAGGAGCACGGGCAGCATGTTGCGGAAAGCCTGGGGCAGCACGATGTGGCCCATTGTCTGCCAGTAGCCGAGGCCGAGCGCGAAGCCCGACCAGACCTGGCCGCGGGGGATCGACTGGATGCCCGCGCGCATGATCTCGCAATAGTACGCGGCTTCGAACATCGTGAACGTGATGAGCGCCGAGTAGAAGGTCCCCACGGGAATCGGGCGCGGCTCGCGCAGGATCCACGCGCCGATGTAGGGCACGAGGAAGAAGAACCAGAAGATCACGAGCACGAGCGGGATGGAGCGCATCAGGTTCACGTACGTGCCCGCGAGGAGCCCGAGGGAGCGCAAGCCCGAGACGCGCATCATCGCGAGGAGTGTGCCGAACACGATGCCGCCGGCCATCGCGAGCACGGTGAGCGTCAGCGTGAACACCATGCCCACCTTGAAGAGGTAGGGCAGCGAGGTGCGGATGACCTCCCAGTCGAAACCGCCCATTCAGTGCGCCGCCTGCGCAGCGCCGCTCGCCGCGATGAGCCCGGGCACCCGGACCGCGCGCTCGAGCCAGCGCATGCCGAGCACCACGACGAGGGTCGTGAGGATGTAGATCACGGTGGCCGCGGCGAATGCCTCGAAGACCTGGAAGCTGAATTCCTGCATGGCACGCGCGCGCCCGGTGAGCTCCATGAGCCCGATGGTGAGCGCGACCGAGGAGTTCTTGATGATGTTCATGAACTCCGAGGTGAGCGGCGGCAGGATGATGCGGAAGGCCTGCGGCAGGATCACGTAGCGGTAGGCCTGGAGCTGCGTGAGCCCCATGGCGGTGCCCGCGAACGTCTGGCCGCGGGGCAGCGACTGGATGCCGGCCTTCACCTGCTCGGCCACGCGCACCGACGTGTAGAGCGCGAGGCAGAGCACCGCGGGAACGTACGAGCCCCAGGGCGGGGGCATCTGCTTGATGGCGTCCCCGAGCCGCACCGGCAGCAGCTCCGGCACGACGAAGTACCACAGGAACATCTGCACCAGCAGCGGGATGTTGCGGAAGAGCTCGACGTAGCCGTTGCCCAGCCGCACGATCCAGCGATTGCCGGTGGTGCGCAGGGTGCCGATGAAGCTGCCCAGCACGAGGGCGATCACCCACGCGGCAAGCGCCGTGGCGAGCGTCCAGCCGAGCCCGACGATGAGGTAATGCAGGTAGGTTCCGGTGCCGCCCGGCTCCTGCGCGAGCAGGATGCCCCAGTTCCAGTGGTAGCTCACGCGGCCTCGCCGGGGAAAATGGAAACGGGGGACCCGCGGTCCCCCGTCTCACGCGCGACGGTCAGTCGTAGTCCTTCGCGTCGCCCGAGTCGGTCGGGTGCGCGACGACCTTCTTCAGCTCCTTGCTCATCGGCACCTTGAGGTCGACGCCCTTGGGCGGAATCGGCTTCTCGAACCACTTGGTGTAGAGCTTGTTGATTTCGCCCGATTTGTAGACCTTCGCGATCGTGTCGTTCACGAGCTTCTTGAACGCGGGATCGTTCTTGCGCATCATCATCCCGTAGGGCTGCGCCGACAGCGACACCGAGCTGATCTCGAAGTCCTTCGGATTGCGCGAGGAGGCCTGCAGGCTGTAGAGCAGGATGTCGTCCATCACGAACGCCACCGCGCGGCCCGTCTCCACCATCTGGAACGCTTCCGGGTGGCCGTTCGCGGAGATGATGTTCATGCCGAGGTTTTCCTTGTTGTTGACCTCGGTGATCTCCTTGATGTTCGACGTGCCCGCCGTCGAGACGACGATCTTGCCCTTGAGGTCCTGCAGCGTCTTGATGTGCGCGGACTTCTTCGAGATCCAGCGGTTGCCGGTCACGAAGTACGTGTAGCTGAAGTCGACCTGCTGCTGGCGCTCGAGGTTGTTGGTGGTCGAGCCGCACTCCAGGTCCGCCGTGCCGTTGGCGATGAGCGGGATGCGGTTGGCCGAGGTGACCAGCTGGTACTTCACCTCGAGCTTGGGCATCTTGAGCTCCTTCTTCACCGCGTCCACGACCTTGTGGCACAGGTCCATCGCGTATCCGATGGGCTTCTGGTTGTTGTCGTAGTAGGAAAACGGCATCGAAGCGTCCCGGTTGGCGATGGTGAAGACGCCGGTGGACTTGATCTTGTCCAGGGTGCCTTCGGCCAGCGCGGGAGTGGCGGCGAGGGCGCAGGTTGCCGCGAGGGCGCCGGCGGCGAGCAGGCGCGCGGCATGGATATGGCGAAGCATGGTGATACCTCCTTTTGGGCAGATGGTGTTCGCGGCGTCGTATGGGTGGGGGAGCGAGGATGCTGCGGCCGCTTACGGCGGCTAGGATACCCGTCGGCGGATTGGAGGACAATAACGGTTTCCGTCCCGCCGTCCTCCCATGCATTTCCCCAGCCACGAACAGACCCAGGCGCTGCTCGAGCCGGTGCTGCGCATCGCCGACCAGCGGCTCGCCGGCGAGGGCGCCGCGCAGGCGCGCGCCTTCATCGCCCACTACTACGAGCTGGTAGACGCCGAGGACCTCGCCCAGCGCGACCCCGAGGACCTCTACGGCGCGGCCATGGCCCACCTCGCCTTCGCCCGGCAGTTCGCGAGCGGCACCCCGAAGCTGCGGGTGTACAACCCCCGCGCCGGGGACCATGGCTGGTCGAGCCCCCACACCGTGATCGAGATCGTGAACGACGACATGCCGTTCCTCGTCGACTCGGTCACGATGGAGCTGAACCGCCAGGGCTACACGCTGCACCTCTTCAACCATCCGCTCTATTCCACGAAGCGCGCGAAGGACGGCGCGCTCGGCTCCTTCGGCCCGGCCTCGGGAGAGGGGCGCCAGGAATCCCTGATCCACGTGGAGATCGACCGCGAGATCGACCCCGCGCGGCTGAAGGAGCTCGCGGCGGGGATCCTCGCCGTGCTGGCCGACGTGCGCGCCTCGTTCGAGGACTGGCAGGCGATGCGCTCGAGGATGGACGAGCTGGTGGCCTTCCTCGCCGAGCCGCCGGCCTACCTCGCCGGGGAGGAGACCGCGGAGGTGCGCGAATTCCTCGCGTGGGCCTCGGACCACCATTTCACGTTCATCGGAGCGCGGGACTACGAGCTCACGGCCGTCGACGGCGAGGACCAGCTCGGGATCGTCCCGGAATCGGGGTTGGGCGTGCTGCGCGAGCCGCGGCAGGGCGGAATCTCCCGCAGCTTCGGCGAGCTTCCCGCCTCCCTCAAGGCCCTGGCCCGCGAGCCGCGCCTGCTCGTGCTCACCAAGGCCAACGCGCGCGCCAGCGTCCACCGGCCCGGCTACCTGGACTACATCGGCGTGAAGCGCTTCGACCGCGCGGGCAAGGTGGCGGGGGAGCGCCGGTTCGTGGGCATGTACACGTCGTCGGCCTACCACGCCGACCCGCGCCATATTCCGCTGCTGCGCCGCAAGGTGGCGCGGGTCATCGAGCGCGCGGGCTTCCGGCCC
>JAAOZZ010000252.1 GCA_012274175.1 Betaproteobacteria bacterium | reverse complement strand
GCCCGAGACGCTCGCGGCGGCGAAGATCCTCGTGGCCGAGGGCTTCCAGGTGATGGCCTACTGCAGCGACGACCCCATCATGGCGAGGCAGCTCGAGGATCTGGGGTGCGTGGCGGTGATGCCCCTCGCATCGCTCATCGGCTCGGGCATGGGGATTCTCAACCCGTGGAACCTGCAGATCATCATCGATCGCGCGAAGGTGCCGGTGCTGGTGGACGCGGGGATCGGTACCGCGTCGGACGCCGCGATCGCCATGGAACTGGGCTGCGACGGCGTGCTCATGAACACAGCCATCGCCAAGGCGCGCGAGCCGGTGCGCATGGCCGGAGCGATGAGGCTCGCGGTGGAAGCGGGCCGGGAGGCCTTCCTCGCGGGACGCATGGCGAAGAAGCCCTACGAGGCGAGCCCCAGCTCACCCGCATCGGGCCTGATCCAATAAGCGTTCAATTTCGCGAAGCCCCGTCCCCCGTTCGCTCCCTCTCCCTTGGGAGAGGGTTGGGGAGAGGGTCCGTCAGAACCGCCAGCTCACCCCGACCGAGAAGAGGTCGCCCTCGGGGTCGCCCGTGAGCGGCGTGCCCAGGGGCGTATAGCGCTCCACCTCCGCGCGGATGCCCAGCGCGTCGGTGATGTTGTAGCGCATCCCGAGGCCGTAGCGCAGCCGCGTGTGCGCGGCGCCGTCTCCCAGCAGCGAGACGGTGTAGGTCGAGAACGGATTGCGCGGGTCGCCGTGGTAGGCCCCCAGCCGCCCGTAGAACGAGAAATGCCACACCGGCAGGGTGGCGATCGTGTCGACTCCGAAGCCGCTCGCCCGGAACTGGGACGCGGAGTACGGTGAGGCAAAAGGAAGGGGAGCCATGCGGCCGGAATCGTTGAACTCGCCTTCGACGGCGAGATAGCGCGAGTACTTGTACCCCAGCTTGAGGCCGAAGCCGTTGTCCGGCACCGATGCGTTCCCCGGCAGCGATGCGAAGGAGTACAACATCGTGGAAACCCCCAGGCCCGAGCTCGGGGGCTTGAGCATGCCGAGGTAATCGGCGGCGAAGCATGCCGGCGCGAGCAGCGCGCAGCCCAGGGCAACGAGGCTTGGCGCGAGATTCGATCGGCGCGTGATAGGCGCGAGTTGCATTGTTTTCGACTTCCCCCCAGGGCAATTTAGGCCGCGTCCCCCGCCCTGTCAATCGAGGCCCTCGCCTATAATCGCCGCCTCTGCCATGCCCCCATCCCTCGTGACCCATCCACCCATCCGAAGCTACGTGTTGCGCCAGGGAAGGTTCTCCCCGGCCCAGCAGCGCGCCTATGCCGACCTCATGCCGCGCCTGGGCGTGGCCTACCGGCCCGCGCCGCTCGATTTCGCCGCCGTCTTCGGGCGCGAGGCGCCGGTGGTGGCCGAGATCGGCTCCGGCATGGGCGAAACCACCGCGCGCATCGCCGCGGAGAACCCGGGCACCGACTACCTCGCGATCGAGGTCCACGCTCCGGGCGTGGGCAGCCTCCTGAAGCGCCTCGACGCCGAAGGCATCGCGAACGTGCGCGTCGTGACCCACGACGCGGTCGAGGTGATGCGCGACATGGTGCCCGAGGGTTCGCTCGCCGCGATCCACGTGTTTTTTCCGGATCCGTGGCCGAAGAAGCGCCACCACAAGCGCCGGCTGCTGCAGCCCGGTTTCGCCGCGCTCGCCGCCTCCCGCCTCGCTCCCGGCGGCCACTTGCACGTGGCCACCGATTGGCAGGACTATGCCGAACATGTGCTCGCCGTGCTTTCGGAGGTCCCGATCCTGCGCAATACCGCCGAGGGCTTCGCGCCCCGCCCCCCGGCGCGCCCCGAGACCAAGTTCGAGCGCCGCGGCCGCCGCCTGGGCCACGGCGTCTGGGACCTCGTCTTCGTGCGGGGCTGAGCGATGAGCTCCCGGGGCGCTCGCCGCAGGCTGCTGCGCATGATCGCCGCGGGTGGGTCCGTGGGCGCCGGGGGCCTCGGCGCGTGGATGTCCCGGGCGCTCGCCAAGGGAGACCTGGGGACCGTGCCGGGCGTGAACCGCCTCGATGGAACCGCCACCGTCGACGGCAAGCCCGCCAGGGTGGGCACGCCCGTGGGGCTCGGCCAGCGCGTGGCCACGGGGCCCGGCAGCCAGGCGGTGATCGTGGTGGGCCAGGACGCGTTCCTCATGCGCTCCGATACGGTGATCGTCACGCGCGAGAAGGCGGGCGTGCTCGCGGGCTTGCTCGTCTCCACGGGCAAGGTGCTCTCGGTATTCTCGAAGAAGCCCGTGGCCATCACCGCGGCGTACGCGACCATCGGGATCCGGGGAACGGGCTGCTACTTGGAGGTGGAAAGCGACAGCGTCTATTTCTGCCTGTGCTACGGGGAAGCTCTGGTCGAGGGCCCGGGCATGGAGGACAAGCTCGTGAAGACCACGCACCACGAGCAGCCGCTGCTGCTAAGCGAGGGCGCGGGCATCATGCGGGCGGATCCCGGCAAATTCCGCAACCATTCCGACGCGGAGCTCATCATGCTCGAGGCCCTCGTGGGCCGCGAGCCCCCGTTCGTCAGGAACGGGACGTACCCGGCCGGGAAATACTGATTTCCCGCAGCGGCGCGACAGTGCCACGGGCCGGCAGGAAGGGCTCCAGGAGGTCGTTGAGGAATCGCTGGCCCTTGGGCGTGGGCCGGATCGTCACGTGGTCGCGCTCGATGAGTCCCGCCGCTTCCGCGCCAGCCAGCTCCCGTTCCACGGCGGTGATCGCAAGTCCCGTGCGCTGCGCGAAGAGCTCCACGGGGAAGCCCTCGACGAGGCGCAGCGCGTTCAGCATGAACTCGAACGGCAGCTCGGGCGCGGCGACCTCGCGCGACTCGAGGATCGCGCTCCCTTCCATGGCGGCACGCATGTACGCCTGGGGATTGCGGATGCGCGATTCGCGCACGATCCGGTCGCGCGACGACACCTTCCCGTGGGCCCCGGCTCCGAGCCCCAGGTAATCGCCGAACGTCCAGTAGTTGAGGTTGTGGCGCGCGCGATGGCCGGCGCGCGCGAACGCCGACGTTTCGTAGTGCCCGTAGCCCGAGGCCCCGAGCTCCGCTTCGATCGCTTCCTGCATGTCGGCGGCGAGATCGTCGTCGGGGAGCTTCGGCGGGAAGCGGTGGAAGTGCGTGTCGGGCTCGAGGGTGAGGTGATAGGCGGACACGTGGGGAACGCCCGAGGCTATCGCTTCGCGCACGTCGGCCAGGGCCTGCCCGAGGGACTGGTCCGGCAGCGCGTACATGAGGTCCGCGTTCACGGTATCGAAGACCTCGAGCGCGGTGGCAAGCGCCCTCCTCGCCTCGGCAGCGCCATGCACGCGCCCCAGCGCCGCGAGCTTGCCGTCGTCGAAGCTCTGCACGCCCACGGAAAGGCGCGTGATGCCCGCGGCGCGATACCCGCGGAAGCGCCCCGCCTCGAAAGTGCCGGGGTTGGCCTCCATCGTGATCTCCGCGTCGGGATCGACGGGAAGCCGGGTGCGGATCGCGGTGACGAGGCGCTCGATCGCGGCGGGGGTGAAGAGGCTGGGCGTGCCGCCGCCCAGGAAGATCGTGCGGATGCGTCGGCCCCACACGGCGGGCAGGCTCGCCTCGAGGTCCGCCACCAGCGCCGCCACGTAATCGTCCTCGGGGATCTCGCCGCGCTTCTCGTGGGAATTGAAGTCGCAATAGGGGCACTTGCGCAGGCACCACGGGATGTGGACGTAGAGCGAGAGCGGCGGAAGCTCCGTGAGGCGCACGCGGGTGAAGTCCGCGAGCGGCGAGGAGGCGGTTTGCGCGGGACTCATGGCAGGCCGCGTTGCGCGGCGAGGCGCGAGGCGAGCGCGGACAGCGCCTGGCCGCGGTGGCTCGCGCGGTTCTTCTCGTCGCCCGCGAGCTGGGCGGCGGTGCGCCCGTCGGGCAGCAGGAAATGGGGGTCGTAGCCGAATCCGCCCCCCCCGCACGGCGTGGCCACGATCTCGCCGCGCCAGGTTCCATCGGCCACGAGGGGAGTCGGATCGCCGGCCGATCGCACCAGCACCAGCACGCAGTAATAGAACGCCGAGCGGTCCGATGCTCCGCGCAGGGCTTGGACAAGCTTCGCGTTGTTGCGGGCGTCCCGTTGCGCGCGATCGCCCTCGCGTCCCGCGTAGTACGCCGAGTGCACGCCGGGTGCGCCTCCCAGCGCCGCCACGCACAGCCCCGAATCGTCGGCGAGGGCGGCAAGCCCCGTGGCTCGGCTGGCGTGCCGCGCCTTGGCGAGTGCGTTCTCGAGGAAAGTCTCGTAGGGCTCCTCGGCCTCGCCCACGCCGAGGCTCGATTGCGCGATCGCCTCGATGCCGAGCGGTGCGAGCAGCGCGCCCAGCTCGCGCAGCTTGCCCGGGTTGTTCGACGCGATGATCACTTTGTTCATGAAGGACTCGAGCGGAAACACAGAGGAAGGGCTTTCTCCGTGTTCTCCGTGCTTCTCTGTGCTCTCTGTGTTTCCGCTTTGCTTCGGCTTGTGCTTCAGCCCGGTGCGAGCGCGGCGCGCTGGAGCGCGACGAGCCGCGCGATGCCGAGCGAAGCGAGGTCGAGGAGCCCCGACATCTCCTCGCGCGTGAAGGGCGCGCCCTCGGCGGTTCCCTGCACCTCGACGAAATGGCCCGCGCCCGTCATCACGACGTTCATGTCGGTGCCGCACGCCGAATCCTCCCCGTAGTCGAGGTCGAGCAGCGCCCGGCCGTCGACGATGCCCACGGAGACCGCGGCCACGAAATCCCGCATCGGATCGGCGGCAAGGACACCGCGCGCGCGCAGCCCGGCAATGGCATCGGCCAGGGCCACCATCGCCCCGGTGATGGAAGCGCAGCGCGTGCCCCCGTCGGCCTGCAGCACGTCGCAGTCGATGGTGACCTGGCGCTCGCCCAGGGCGGTGAGGTCGGTCACCGCGCGCAGGCTCCTGCCGATGAGGCGCTGGATCTCCTGGGTGCGCCCCGATTGCTTGCCCACGGCCGCTTCACGGGAACCGCGAGTGTGGGTCGCGCGCGGCAGCATGCCGTATTCCGCCGTGACCCAGCCGCTGCCCTTGCCCTTGAGGAAGCCCGGCACCTTTTCCTCGACGCTCGCGGTGCACAGCACGCGTGTTTCGCCCATCTCCACCAGCACCGAGCCCTCGGCGTGCCGGGTGTAGCCGCGGTGGAAACGCACGGGCCGCAGCGCGTCGGGCGCGCGATCGAGGGCGCGGGCCATCAGCGGGGAACCTTCTTGATCGCGTTCTGGATCTCGGCGATGGCGCGCTCGATGTCCTCATCGGTCACGTCGTCGGCGGGCACGTCGGTGCCCAGCTGCTGCGTGGTGTTGGTGGAGGTCGCGAACTGCTCGTCGTCCATGCTCTCGGTGTCGGCCACGTTCGGGTCGTCTTGGTTCTCCCAGGTCATCGCCACCACGGTCAGGTTGTCCGATTCGCCCTGCGCCCGGCGCTCGGCCTCGGCGAGCAGTCCCGGCATCACGGCCACCACCGTCTGCTTGCGCAGCATGTTGCCCAGGAGCACCGCGGGGATCTGGGCCCAGAACCCGTCGGTGGACAGCATGATCGTGTCGCCCACCTCGAGGGCGAAGTCGCGACCGGTGTCGATCATCGGCGGCACGACGCCGCCCAGGCAGCTGTAGATCTTGTTGCGGTCGGGATGGCGCGTGGCCGCCTCGGCGGTGATTTCGCCCGCGTCGATCATCTGCTGCACCCGGGAATGGTCCTGGGTGAAGGCCACGAGCTCGCCGCGGCGGATCACGTACAGGCGCGAGTCCCCGGCGTGGGCCCAGAACGCGCGCCCGCCCTGCACGAGGCACGCGACACAGGTGGTGCGCGGACACTCGAGCAGGTTCTGCGCGACCGCGTGGGAGACGATCGCGCGGTGCGCCGACTGGATCGCCGAGACGAGGAAGTCGAACGGGCGCTTCAGGCGATTGCGCGCCTCCTGCTGGAAGCGCCGGGTGATCTCGGATACCGCGATCTCCGCGGCCACCTCGCCCTGCATGTGCCCGCCCATGCCGTCGGCGATCACCATCAGCAGCACGTCGCGGCTGTACGAGTAGCCGACGCGGTCCTCGTTGCCCTTGCGGTCGCCGATCCTGCTGTCCTGGAAGATGGTGAAGCGCATCGCGTCGCCTAGCGGGAGAAGAGCTTCGACAGCGGCCGGTTGATGGTCTCCAGGAAGCCGCGCTTCTCCTCGGGCTCGTTCATGAGCCGGCGCTGCAGCTCGAACGCGGTCTGGGGGCGCTTCAACCAGTCGACCGCCAGGCAGGAGTCCACGATGTCGTAGAGGTCGTCGGAATAGGGCTGGCGCGCGAGGGTGCGCAGCGGGATCATCCGGTCCTTCTCCTCGCGCTGGTCGCCCGCCTGGGGAGGGGTGCCCGCGATGCAGGTGTAGATCGTGGCCCCCACCGAGTAGATGTCGCTCCACGGGCCCAGCTCCTCGGGCTTGAAGCGGTAGTGCTCGGGAGCGGCGAAGCCCGCGGTGTACATGGGCTTCAGCTTCATCGCCTCTTCCGACAGCGTGATGCGTGCGGCCCCGAAGTCGAGCAGTACGGGACGCCCCTCCATGGCGATGAAGATGTTCGCGGGCTTGATGTCCAGGTGCAGCAGCTTGCTCGAGTGCACCTCGCGCAGCCCGTTCATCAGGTTGATGAAGATGCGCCGGATGAAGGCCTCGGTGAACTCGTGGCGGTGGCGCTGGATGTGGTACTGGAGCGTGCGGCCGCGCACGTACTGCATGACCATGTAGCAGGTCTCGTTCGCGCGGAAGAAGTTCTCCACCCGCACCACGTTCGGGTGCGAGATCATCGCGAGCGCCCGGCCCTCCTCGAAGAAGCACTTGAGCCCGTGGCGGAAGATGGAGAGGTTCGCCTCGTCGGTGACCTGCACCTCGACGCCCTCGGTGCGCAGCGGCAGCGACGAGGGCAGGTACTCCTTGATCGCGTAGGGCGTGCCGCTCTCGTCCTTGGCGAGATAGACGATGCTGAAACCTCCGGAGGACAGGGGCTTCTCGATGCGATAGCCGTTCAGCACGTAGCCTGCGGGCAACGGCTGATTCGCCTGCTGGGGCATTGGAGCGGGGAGGTTCCGATATAATTTCTCAATTGTCGGCACTCCCTCCCGCCTTGTAAAGGCGAATCCTCCACACTCGCTTCACCAGCGGAGCCCAGTCACATGATCTCCAGCATGACCGGCTTCGCGGCAGCCGCGCTCGAGATGCCCCAGGGCAGCCTCGCGGTGGAGCTGAAGACCGTGAACCACCGCTACCTCGAGTTCCAGACCCGCATCCCCGAGGAGATCCGCCCGCTCGAAAGCGCGATGCGCGAGGCGGTGTCGGGGCGGCTCACGCGCGGCAAGGTGGACTGCCGGGTGACGTTCACGTCGGTGGCGAGTGCGGCGCGCTCGATGACCCCGAACGACGAGGCGCTCGCGGCACTGCAGGCGGCCGCGCGCCAGCTGGTCGGGCGATTCCCCGAGGCGCGGGCGCTTTCCGTGGCCGAAATCCTGCATTGGCCCGGCGTGCTCGCCGACGAGTCGATCCGGGCCGACACGGTGAAGGATGCGCTGATGGCCCTCATGGATCGCGCGCTCGCCGACCTCGACCAGACCCGCGCGCGGGAAGGTGCCAAGCTCGAGATCGTGCTGCGCGAGCGCCTCGAGCGCATGTCGGTGCTGGTGAAGGAAGCGCAGCCGCTGCTTCCGGCGGCGATCCGGGCCTTCCAGGACAAGCTCGCCGCGAAGATCGCCGAGGCGAACGCCGCGCCCTCCGACGAGCGCGTGCACCAGGAGATCGTGCTCTACGCCGCGCGCATCGACGTGGACGAGGAGCTCTCGCGGCTGGCTACCCACATCGCGGAATTCACGCGCGTGCTGGGCAAGGGCGGGGCCTGCGGCAAGCGGCTGGACTTCCTCTGCCAGGAATTGAACCGCGAGGCGAACACCCTCGGGTCGAAGTCCGTGGCCAACGAGATGACGCGCATCTCGGTCGAGCTCAAGGTGCTGATCGAGCAGATGCGCGAGCAGGTCCAGAACATCGAGTGAGGCCCGCCGGGGGCGCAGGCCGCGTCAACGGTACTGCCGCAGGTACTTCCATTCGAATCCCCGCTTGGCCCAGAGGAACAGCCGCGACGGCGGCAGCAGCAGGTTGCGATCGGGGGTGCGCCATACGAGCGTGCCCTGGTCGATCCCGTCGACGATGCACATGAGCTCGACCTTGAACGTGGCATGGCTTTCGCGCCCGTCGAGGTCGGCCAGCACGTTGGCGGCCGCGGCCGCGGCCTGCAGGTCCGCCATGTGGGCCTGCTTCGGCATCCAGTCGGGCCCGGGGAAGCTGCCGGCGTCTCCCACGACCACGACCCGCTCGTGGCCCGCGACGCGGCAATGGGCATCGGCCTGCACCAGGCCGCCCGGGGAGCGCGGCAATCGGGTGTTGTCGAGCCACTCGTCCCCGGTCATGCCGGGCATGAAGAGGATGAGCCCGGCTGCGAACTCGCCGCCCTCGGTGACGACCCGGTCGGCGGTGAAGCGCTGCAATTTGTGGCCCAGGTGGGTGACGATGCCGCGCCGGCGCATTTCGGCGAGCAGGTGGCGAACGGCCCTGGCGCCCAGCCGGTTGCCGGGTTCCGCCGAGGGATTGAAGAACACCAGCTCGAAGCGATCGCGGCGGGCCTCGCGCCGCAGCTGGGTGTCGATGCCGAACAGGAACTCGAACATCGGCCCGCCGCGCACCGCGCTCGCCTCGTTCGGGTTGCCGGCGAAGCCGACCGCGATCGTGCCTCCCTCCATGTCGCGCAACCGGTCCCGGATGCGCTCGGCCGCGGCGATGCCTTCGCACGGCGTGATGGCGTGCTCGATGCCGGGCAGCTTCTTGATGAAGCGGCCGCCGGAGGCGATCACCAGCGCGTCGTTTTCCACGTCGCCACGGGTCGTGCGCAGGACGCGTCCATCGTCCGAAAGTCCGGTCGCCTCGGCGCCATGAAAGTCCACCCGTGCGCGGCGCAGGAAGTTCTCGAGCGGGATCACCAGGTCTTCCCGCCGGCGCAGCCCGCTGGGAATCCAGATGATGCCGGGCAGGTAGTGCAACTCGGCGCGGGGCGCCACCAGGGTGATGCGCGCCGTGGCGTCGCGCTTGCGAAGCTCGCGGATGGCGGACAGGCCGCCGAAGCCGGCGCCGACCACGACGACGTGCCGATCGCTCGAAGGAGCCGCCCGCCTCACCGCGCGAACCGGATGAGCGCGGCGAGCAGCAACGCGCCCGCGCAGGCCCATCCCGAGAGGAGCCATCGGATCCATGCCGTGCGAGGCACGAATCCGACGCCGCGCACGAAGCCCGCGCTCATGGCCCAGAACACCGTCGTCGCGAGAGCATGGTCCGCGCGGCCGGTCGCGTCGGCCAGCAGTCGCGGATCCAGCGTCCCGGCCACCATGAGCGCGAGCGCCACGGCGAGGCTGGGAAAGTGGATGCCGGCGTCCTGCGCTTCGGGCGCGCCGGACCGGGCAGTCACGGCCGCAGATCCTCGTCGCGCGCCCGCGCCTCCGCGCGGGCGGCCTCGTTCTCGCCCCACATCGCATTGAGTATGGCCAGCAGCACGGCGAAGCCGACTCCAAGCACCCAGGCGAAATACCACATCGTCGTTTCTCCTCGTGTCCGTGGGCTCAGTAGGCCCCGTGCTCGTCGGCCTGGATGCGCGCGACCGTCACCTTGCCGCGCATCACGCGATAGGCCCAGCCGGTGTAGAAGATGATCAGCGGCATGAAGATCACCGTGGCCCAGAACATCAACCCGAGCGTGAGGTGGCTGGACGTGCTGTCCCACACCGTGAGGCTTGCATTGGGCATGGAAGACGACGGCATCACGAACGGGAACATCGCCGCGCCGGCCGTGCCGATCACGCCGGCGATGGCCAGGGACGAGGCGACGAATGCGAGTCCCGTGCGCCGCGCGGCCAGCAGGCCCATCGCGAGCAAGGGGGCGACGGCGCCGAGCGCGGGCAGCAGCCACAACAGCGGTTGCCGCTGGTAGTTGAGCCACCAGCCGAGGGCATCGCGCGCCACGGTCTTGGCCAGGGGGTCGGCCAGCGCCCCGGGCTCGATCGCGGACGTGATGACGAAGCCCTGGATGCCGCCGATGCGCAGCCACAGGCCCGCGGCCAGGAACGCCGGCACCATCACGGCCGCCGCGACCAATGCTCCCTTGACCGCCCGGCGCTGGATCGCGCCCTCGGTGCGAAGCGCGAGGTACGTGCCGCCGTGCATCGTGATCATCGCGCTGCTCACGACGCCGGCCAGCAGGGCGAACGGGTTGAGCAGCTGCCAGAAGGTGCCGGTGTAGCTGGACACCAGGTACTGGTCGAACTGGAACGGCACGCCCTGCAGCAGGTTGCCGAAGGCCACGCCGAAGATGAGCGGCGGCACCGCGCCCCCGACGAAGAGCCCCCAGTCCCAGCTGCTGCGCCAGGTGGCGTTGTGGATCTTGCTGCGGTAGTCGAAACCCACCGGGCGGAAGAAGAGCGCCCACAGGACCGCCATCATGGCCCAGTAGAAGCCGCTGAACGCGGTCGCGTAGACCACCGGCCAGGCCGCGAAGATCGCCCCGCCCGCGGTGATGAACCAGACCTGGTTGCCGTCCCAGTGCGGGCCGACGGTGTTGATGACGACGCGGCGTTCGACATCGCTGCGGCCGACGAAGGGCAGCAGCGTGCCCACGCCCATGTCGTGGCCGTCCATGATCGCGAAGCCGACCAGCAGCACGCCCACGAGCAGCCACCAGATGACCTTGAGGGTCGCGTAATCGAGCACGTTCGTTCTCCTTCAGGCGAGCGCCGGCTCGCCCTGGTAGCGACCCGTGCCCAGGCTGCCGGGGCCCTGGCGCGCGAACTTCACCATCAGATAGACCTCGACCACGAGCAGCAGCGTGTAGAAGCCCACGAAGCCCGCGAGCGATCCGTAGAGGCTCTCGACGCTGAGCGTCGAGACCGACAGGTGCGTGGGCAGCACGCCGTAGATGGTCCATGGCTGGCGGCCGTACTCGGCCACGAACCAGCCGAGCTCGCACGAGATCCACGGCACCGGCAGCATCCACAGCGCCCACTTCAGCAGCCAGGGCTTCTGGACGCACGCGACCTTGAGCGTGCTCCAGAACGCCAGGACGAAGAGTGCCAGCATCGTGAAGCCGAGGCCCACCATCAACCGGAAGGACCAGAACATCGGCATCACCCGGGGAATGGTGTCGTCGACCGCAAGGTCGATCATCGCGGGCGTTGCCTGGCGCACGTCCACCACGTATTTCTTCAGCAGCAGCCCGAAGCCGAGGTCGGCCTTGTGCGCCTCGAACGCCTTCCTGGCGTCGGCCTCGCCCTCGCCGCGATGCTTGCGCAGCGCCTCGAGCGCCGTCACCGCGGCGATGCCGTCGACGATGCGCTCGCGATTCTTCGCCTTGATCTCGGCGATGCCCGGGATGCGCTTGGTGACCGAGCGCGTCCCGATCAGGCCCATCACCCAGGGGATCTCGACCGACCAGTCGTTCCTCGACTCGGCCTGGTTGGGCCAGGCGACGACGGTGAACGACGCGGGCGCGGGCTGGGTCTCCCACATCGCCTCGATCGCCGCGAGCTTGGTCTGCTGCGCCTCTCCCACCGTATAGCCCGACTCGTCGCCCAGCACGATCACGCTCAGCACCGAGGCCAGGCCGAACGCGGCGGCGACGCGGAAGCTGCGCCTGGCGAATTCGAGGTCGCGGCCCTTCAGCAGATACCAGCTGGAGATGGACAGCACGAACATCGCGCCCGTCACGTAGCCGGCCGACACGGTATGCACGAACTTGGCCTGGGCGTCCGGATTGAACACGATGGCCCAGAAGTCCGTCATTTCCATGCGCATGGTCTGGTAGTTGAACTCGGCCCCGACCGGATTCTGCATCCAGCCGTTGGCGATCAGGATCCACAGCGCGGACAGGTTGGTGCCGACGGCCATCAGCATCGTGACCAGCAGGTGCTTCGTCCTGGACAGGCGGTCCCATCCGAAGAAGAAGAGCCCGATGAAGGTCGATTCCAGGAAGAACGCCATCAGCCCCTCGATGGCGAGCGGCGCGCCGAAGATGTCGCCCACGTAGTGCGAGTAGTAGGCCCAGTTGGTGCCGAACTGGAACTCGAGCGTGATGCCGGTCGTGACACCCAGTGCGAAATTGATGCCGAAGAGCTTGCCCCAGAAGCGCGTCATGTCCTTCCAGACGACCTTGCCGGTCATCACGTAGACGCTCTCCATGATGAGCAGCAGCCAGACCATGCCGAGGGTGAGCGGCACGAAGAGGAAGTGGTACAGCGCCGTGGCGGCGCACTGCAGCCGCGACAAGTCGACGAGATGTTCGGGGATCACTTGAACGCTCCTGGGGGAGGCGGAAATTGCCCTGCCGGCGACGCCAATCGCGCAGCGGCTCGATCGGCATCCACCGGGGCCGCGGCATCGCGTTCGAACCACCACCACAGCGCCGCCAGCGCCGCCAGCTTGATCGCGACGGCGATCGCGAGATGGCGCGCAAGCCGGGGGCCGGTGAATCGGTTCGTCGTCACGCTGGAAAGGATGCACCACGCCGCCCGGCGCCCATTGATCTGGCGCAACGTCTACCGTTCGGGAACACGCGGCTGATAAACTGGGCGTATCGGTCCGGCTCCCGCCGCGAGGCCGAAAGATTCGTGGTCATCACTTGCTTGGGTCGGCGCCGCGCTTCGGGTCCGCACCCCGGCGTCGGCGCGAGGCACGGGGCGCGAGATCGATGCGAGGCAACCTGTTCGTCGTGGTCGCGCCCTCGGGCGCGGGAAAGACCAGCCTCGTCTCGGGCCTGCTCCAGCGCGACCCTCATATCCGGCTGTCGGTCTCCTACACCACGCGAGCGCCGCGCGAGGGCGAGGCGCACGGGCGCGACTATCACTTCGTTCCGCGCGAGCAGTTCGAATCCATGATGGCCGCGGACGAGTTCCTCGAGCACGCGCAGGTGTACGGCAACTACTACGGAACCTCGCGGCGCTGGATCGAGTCGCAACTTGCGGGCGACCACGACGTGCTGCTGGAGATCGACTGGCAGGGCGCGCGCCAGGTGCGCACGCTCTTCCCCCACATGGTGGGAATCTTCATCCTTCCGCCTTCCCTAGAGGAGCTCGCCCGGCGCCTGGAGGGACGCGGCAAGGACGCTCCCGAGGCGATCGCGAGGCGCCTGGCGAGCGCCCGCGAAGAAGTCTCGCATGTTCTTGAATTTGAATATATAATTGTAAACGTATC
>JAAOZZ010000251.1 GCA_012274175.1 Betaproteobacteria bacterium | reverse complement strand
TGAGGAAACGATGAAGACCAGACTGCTTTGCCTCGGCACGTTCGCCATCGCGGCGTCCGTGTCCGTGATGCCCGCACGTGCCGCCGATTCCCCGGCCCGCGCACCCACCCAACAGGAGAAGTTCGCCGCCTGCGCCCACGGGACGAAAGGCCTCAAGGCCGAAGAGCGGCGCAAGTTCATGAGCGACTGCCTGAAGGGCCGCGCCACGGCCCCCGGCGCCCTCGAGGCGCGCAACGACGCATCGAGCGATGCTTCCGCCAGTGCGCGCATCCGCGAGTGCAAGTCGGCGGCCGCCAGCCGCAGCCTGCACGGCGAGGAGCGCCGCGCCTTCATGGTGTCCTGCCTGAAGGGCTGAATCGTCGCGCGGGCCGGGCCCCTCGTACAGGGGGGCCCCTTCCATTCCCAACCGGTCGCCATTACGTCGACTTGTTTTTTCGAAACCCTGAAACTGCGACCCGACCGGCCGGTCGCGAATTCGGGGGCTGGCGGGTGTGCCAGGCCCCGAATTCGCGATCAACAGCCCGGATGGGTCACGCCTGCAGTTTCCGGGTTTCGAAAAAACAAGTCGACGTAATGGCGCCGTCCAGTGTCCAATGCGTTCGTTCGAACGCTGCCACCGGCCATGCATACCTCCCCGACGATTCGCGCGGTCGCGCTATTCGAGGGCGCCAAGGGCGCCCTGGTCCTGCTCGCCGGGTTCGGCGTGCTCTCCTTCATCCACCGCGACCTGCAGCACGCCGCCGAGGTGCTGGTGCATCACATGCACCTCAACCCCGCCAAGCACTATCCCCAGATCTTCATCGACGCCGCGGGCCGCGTGGGCAACATGCGCATCTGGATGCTGGTGGCGGGCGCGACGGGGTATTCGCTCGTGCGGTTCGTCGAGGCCTATGGACTGTGGCGCGAGCGCGCCTGGGCCGAATGGTTCGCCGCGGTGAGCGGGGCGGTCTACATCCCGTTCGAATTGCACCGGTTCTGGCGTCACCATACGTGGCTGCCCGCGGCCGCCTTCGTGATCAACGTGGCCGTGGTGGGTGTGATGGTCTATGCGCTCCTTCGGCGCCGCGCCGAGCGCGAAAGGGCCGAGCGCCGGGACTCCGAAGCCCGCGAAGAGCGCTGATGCCCGATGTCTCCGGGCGGAGACATTTTGCGCGCGGAATGTGATGTGGTTCACAGCGTGCGTGCCGCGCTGCGCCAAGCGACTACCGGCTGTCCGGCTCGGGACCCCGATCGTCGCCGAGAATGGCGCCGGGAGGTGGAATGCCCGACGATTCCCATGCGGCTGAAAGGTTTTCCCGGCCGCGCTGGAGCCGCACATGCGCCGCTCGATCGGTATCGCAGCCCTCCTTGCCTGCTTCGGCCTCGCCGCCGAGGCGAGCGACGGATTGGAGCTGTCGATGAAGTCGAAGATCGCCGCTTCCGCGTTGGCCATCACCGCGCCCCCGTCCGCAGCACCCTTCACGAGCGCCCACGATCCGATCGTTGGCGCCCGCGATCCGCTGCCGGAGCTCCTGCTGCGCGAAGAGCAGGACCGCCGCACGGTGCGGGGAGCCTGCGACTACACGAACCGGGACGTGTGCTACGACCTCACCGACGGGCGCATCGTCTATCGCCCGGTCAGGCAGTACATGCCGAAGATGGACGGCCTCACCCCGGAGAGCGTCACGCTGCACCGCGATCGCATCATCCTGCGCTACAGCTTCAGGTAGCGGCGAGCTTCGCGCCCGCCTTGCTTCGCGCCATCTCCGAGCGGGCCGCGCTCAGGCATTCCAAGCGTCGCGTGCCCGACCGGCCGGCGCACATCGCCTTGGCGACGTCGAACCGGGCGCGGGCGCGGGCGAGGCGCACCTTCGCCCTCGCCTCCACGGTTCCGAAGTAGCGCGCGTCCAGCTCCGCCATGCGCACGCGCCGGTCGGCCCGCGCCTGCGTGCGGCAGACTTCGCGCGCCTGCCGATCGGTGTCGCGGCATTGCACGAGGACGGCGCGCGCTTGGTCCTCGATGGCGCCACGCTCCCGGTCGTAGTCGCCGCGGGACATGAGGGTGCGCGGCGAATCCAGCGCCGCGCTGATGGCGAAGGCGCCCGCCCCGAGCAGGAAGACGCCGAAGAAAGCCGCGATGACGGTGGTGGTTCTCATGTTTCCCATCCTCCTGGCGGGACGCTCACGCGGACGCGCGAATCCCGCACGCGAGTAAAGGCGGGGGCCCGCGCATGCACCGGCCCCCGCATCGTTGCCGCAGGCACTCCGGCCTCGAGAGGCGCGAAAGGCCGCTTGCCTACTTGCCGCTCTTCGCCATGTTCTGGCGATTGGACTTGGCCTCGGCGAGCGCCTGGTCCTCGTCGGCCTTCGCCTGTTTCTTGCAAGCGCTCTTTTCCTTGCCCGACATGTCGTCGCACTTTTCCTTCGCGACGTCGTATTGGGCCTTCGCCTTCGCGACGCTCACCTCGTACTGGGAGTGCGCCGTGCCCTTGCGCCGGTTCTCGAGCTCGGCCTTGGCGACGTTCTCGTCACCCTTGGCCTTCGCCATGCACACGTCCTTGGCGTTGCCCGACATCGACTTGCAGCCCGCCTTGGCTTCCTTGTAGTCGGCCTCGATCCTGCCCTTGTCCGCGCGGTACTCGCTGCTCGCCGCGATGCGGGCGTTGTTCACCGGATGTTCCATCGTGCTGCCCGCGGGCATGCTCGGCGTCTGCGCGGGACACAGTGCCGCCGTACCGAGCAGGAAGGCCCCCGACAGGGCGGCGTAAAGAGTTGTCATTTTCATGGTTCGTCTCCTTATGCGATTCCAGTCACTGGACCCACTGATTGCTGTCGCACTTCGCCTCGAAGTTCTTGATCTGCTTCTCGGCCTCGTCCTTCGCAATCCCGTAGGATTCCTGGAGGCTTCCCGAGAGCCGGTCGCGCCGCCCGCCGATCTTGTCGAGCTCGTCGTCGGTCAGCCTGCCCCACGTT
>JAAOZZ010000250.1 GCA_012274175.1 Betaproteobacteria bacterium | reverse complement strand
TCGTTCAGGATGAACAGGTGTTTCATGGCCACCTCCGGCGAGAGATCGCGAATCTCATCGCTCGACGGCCGCGCCGCGCCGGTTGATGGGGTAGCCGCCGGGTGTATCGAGGAAGGGCTGGATCAGGAGGCGGTCGAGGCGGAGATCCTCCTCCGACCGGAACGCGTCGACGCCGATCGCCATCGCCTCGTGTCCCGCGGCAGGTTGGGCGCGGTAGGTGCCGAAGAGCCGGTCCCACCACGGAGCGTTGAAGCCGAAGTTGCTCGACGACTCGGCGTAGTCGACCGAATGGTGCACGCGGTGCATGTCGGGCGTGACCACGAACCGGCGCAGCCACCGGTCGATTCCCGGCGGGATGCGCACGTTCCCGTGGTTGAACATCGCCGTCGCGTTCAGCAGCACTTCGAATGCGAGGACCGCGAGCGCCGGCGCGCCGATCGCGGCGACCGCCGCGCACTTGACCCCGGTCGAGATCAGGATCTCGACCGGATGGAATCGCGTGCCCGTCGTGACGTCGAAGTCGAGGTCGGCGTGGTGCACGCGGTGCAGCCGCCACAGGGTCGGCACGGCGTGGAACATCACGTGCTGGAAGTAGATGGCAAGGTCGAGGAGCGCCACCGCGGCCGGGATCGCGATCCATGCCGGAGCTCCGATCCCGTGGAGCAGTCCCCAGCCGTGCGCCTCGCCCGCCAGCGCCACGGCGATGGCCGCGCCCGGTGCCAGGACGCGCAATGCCGCCACGTCGATCGCGAGGAGGGCCAGGTTCGCAGCCCACCGGGACTTGCGCGGGAACCGGCGCTTGCGGCGCGGCGCGAGCGCCTCCCACAGGGCCATCGCCGCGAAGATCCCGAGGAAGAACGCGAGCCGCAGGAGCGGCTCGGAAGCGACGGCGGGATGCGGGGTCATGGAATGCGCCTCTGCTAGACTACGAATGCACCTTGATCTATCATTCAAGTGATTAATTGAATATTAAACACGACCCCGGACCATGTCAAATCCCACGCCGAAGCAAATCCTCTTCGAGCAGCTCGCCCGCATCGCGGCGGCCCTCGGAAGCGCCGCGCGCCTGGACCTCCTCGAGATCCTGGCCCAGGGCGAGCGCAGCGTGGACCAGTTGGCCTCCCTGACCGGCCATTCCGTCGCCAACACGTCGCAGCACCTCCAGAAGCTGCGGCAGGCCGGCCTCACGCTCGGGCGCAAGGAGGGCCAGTACGTCTTCTATCGCCTGGCGGGCGACGAGGTCCTGCGCATGCTCGCCGCGCTGCGCCAGACGGGCGAGACCCACGTCGCGGAGATCGATCGCCTCGTGCACGACTACTTTTCGTCCCGCGACCAGATGGAGCCTGTCGCGGCGGCCGACTTGCTCGATCGCGCCCGCAAGGGCCTGGTCACGGTGCTCGACGTGCGGCCCGCCGAGGAATTCGAGGCGGGACACGTGCCCGGGGCGGTGAACATCCCCATCGAGCAGCTCGGCAAGCGCCTCGGCGAGTTGCCGAAGAGGAAGGAGGTGGTCGCCTACTGCCGCGGCCCCTATTGCCTGATGTCGTACGAGGCCGTGGAGCTCCTGCGCAGGAAAGGCCACAAGGCGCGGCGCCTTGAGAACGGCCTGCCGGAGTGGCGCCTGGCCGGGCTCCCGGTGGAGCTCGGATAGTTCGCCTCCTTCGCGGGGTCAGCGCGGCCCGAGAATCGCGGTGAGCATCTCGGGAGACGGAGCACCCTGGAACTTGCGCAGCGCCCCCAAGGAGTCCCGATAGACGATCGTCGGCGTTCCGGGCGCATCCAACGCGTGCATCAGGGCCTCGTTGCCGTCGAGATCTCGCCGGACCGTCGGATCTACCTTCCTCTCTGCGTCGCCATAGGCTGCGCCCGGATGACTTTCGTGCTGCTTGAGAGCGAGGGCCGGGTCTTTGGAATTGAGCAATGCCGCCGCCTTTCCGGCGCTCGAATCGTCGATGACGGCAACCAGCACATGGCGTAACTGCACCTTCCCCGCGTTGACCCACGGGCGCGCGTCCGACCAAAATCGGCTGCACAACGGACAGTTCGGGTCCGTGAAGACGTAGACGGTGCGGGGGGCGCCGGCAAGGCCATCCTCGATCCACCGGCTTTTCTCGAGTCGCTGCCACGTGTCGGCGGGCAACGGCGCGGAAGCGCGATCGCCGCCGCGAACGAGATCGAGCCAATTCGCCGCTACCATCCGCTCGAGGGGCGCCTCGGCGTCGGCCGGGAGTCCGGCCGAGGCGGCGATGACAAACATGAACGCTGTCGCACTTGAACGGATGCATCGGGTATTCATCGGGATATCAGCCTTCATCGAAAGTCAATTAGTCCGCGCTGGCGCACCGGCTTTCAGGGCGCAATGACGAAGTCGTCTATCCTACCGCTTGGACACCCGGGCATTCTGCGCCTGTGCCGCTGCAAGCATCGGCAGTGCGTGGGAAACTGTCATCCATGGACGAACGAGACTTTGGCGCCAGCATGATCCGGCCGCATATCCTCCATCGCTGGCTCACGCTCCTGTGCGTGCTGGCCGCCTCGTTCGTCGCGCACGCCCAGGCGCCCGGTTCCCGCGCCATCGAGATCCCGAAGTGGTTCACGGAATCGTTCCTGGATTTTCGCGACGAGGTCCGCGACGCGGCGCGCGACCACAAGCGGGTGATGGTCTATTTCGGTCAGGACGGATGCCCCTACTGCAAGGCGCTGATGGAGGTGGACTTCGGTCAGCCAGACATCGTGGCGACGACGCGGCGCGACTTCGTGGCCATCGCCTTGAACCTGTGGGGCGATCGCGAGACGACGTGGATCGACGGGCGCACGATGCCGGAGAAGGAGCTGGCCACGGCCCTCAAGGTCCAGTTCACGCCCACGCTCCTCTTCCTCGACGAGAAGGGCGGCATCGCGCTGCGCTTGAACGGCTACCTGCCGCCGGAAAGCTTCCGGGTGGCGCTCGACTACGCGAGCCGGCGCGGCGAAAGGCAGGAAGCATTCACCGATTACCTCGCGCGGCGCACCCACGGAAAGGCCGCCGCGGCCAGCGCATCGGGGCCGCTTCCCGGGGGTGGAGCGCCGGACCTGCCGCGCATGCTGCGCTCCGGAAAGCCGGTGCTGGTCGTGTTCGGATACGACGGCTGCCGCGACTGCGAGGAGCTGCGCCGCGACGGATTCGCGCGTCCCGAGGTGAAAGAGCTGCTCGCGCGCTTCGCGGTGGTGGAGCTCGACCTGGCGGGAAAGCGCAAGGTTGTGACCCCGGAGGGCCAGGACAGCGATGAGCGCCGATGGGCGCGCTCGCTTCAGGTCGTCTATGGCCCCACGCTCGTCTTCCTCGACGCCGGGGGCCACGAGGTGTTCCGCTCCGAGGGTTACCTCAAGCCGTTCCACCTCGCCTCGACGCTGGACTACGTGGCGAGCGGGGCATACCGGGACGAGCCGAACTTCCAGCGCTACGTGCAGAAACGGGCCGACGGATTGCGGGCGCAGGGCCGCGTCGTCGACCTGTGGGAGTAGCCGCCCGTGGATGCGGCGCCCCGGGATAACGCCGCGGAATTGCCGCGCGGGCGCAACCGCTTCGACCGGATGGAGTGGGCGGGAGCCTTCGGCGACCTGGGGACGCTGATCCCCTTCGTGGTCGCGTACGTGAGCGTCGTGAAGATGGACCCTTTCGGCGTCCTCTTCTCCTTCGGCGCGGCCATGGTGCTCTGCGGGACGTACTACCGGACGCCGTTCCCCGTGCAGCCCATGAAGGCGGCGGGAGCGGTCGCGGCAACGCAAGCGGCGCAGACCGCCGTGATCACGCCGGCAGCGGTGCTGGGCGCGAGCGCGGTGACGGGCCTCGTCTGGCTGGTCCTGGGACTGACCGGCGCGGCCCAGCGCGTCTCGAGGCTCGTGCCCCGTCCCGTGGTGGTGGGCATCATCCTGGGCCTCGGCATGGGATTCATGCTCCAGGGCATCCGGATGATGTCCGACAGCTGGTGGATCGCCGCGGCGGGACTCGCGGGAACGATCCTCCTGCTCCACAACCGCGCGATCCCCGCGATGTTCCTCCTGCTGCTCTTCGGCGCGGTCTGCGGCGTGGCGCAGGATCCCGCCGCGCTCGAAGGCCTTTCGGAGCTCGCGATCACCTTCCGGGCTCCAAGCTTCGCGCTATCGACGCTCACCTGGCACGACCTCGCCATCGGAGCGGTCTTCCTCGCGCTGCCGCAGGTGCCGCTCACTCTCGGCAATGCCATCATCGCGATCCGCGAAGAGAACAACCGCCTCTTCCCGGACCGCCCCGTCACCGAAAGATCCGTGGCGATATCGACGGGGTTGATAAACGTGTTCAGCGCGGCCCTGGGCGGCGTGCCCATGTGCCACGGCGCGGGCGGAATGGCGGGCCACGTCGCGTTCGGCGCGCGGACGGGCGGGGCTCCGATCATCCTGGGCGTGATCCTCCTCGCGCTCGCCCTCTTCTTCAGCGGCTCGGTGGTGGCGCTCTTCCACCTGTTCTCGCCCGCGATCCTCGGCGTGATCCTCTTCCTCACCGGGGCGCAGCTCGCCCTCGGATCGTGCGAATTCAGCAAGGACAAGGGCGAGCGGTTCGTGACTCTCGTCGTCGCGGCCTTCGCGATGTGGAACGTGGGCGTGGCATTCCTCGTCGGGGTCGCGGGCATCTACGTCGCCCGGCGCGGGGTGCTGCGCCTGTAGCGGCGCGAGGCTCCCGCCCACCAACGCCACGATCGGGCGTCCTCAGAAATAGTATCGGGCGAGGAGCTCGAGCTTGCGCGAAACCAGCTTCTCGCCGAAATCGGTGCCGGACCCGCCGTGCAGCAGGAACAACCGCAGGCGCAGCTCGAGGTTGTTAAAGCCGGTGTACTGGAGCTCCGGGGTGACCTGGAAGCTGTGGTCCCGCAGGTTCGCCATGGCGGTGATCGCGGGCGTGAAGTACACGATGCCCAGCGCGTCCTTCTGCTGCGCGCGGAAGTACACGTAGTCCGTCCCCGGGTTGGGCCTGCCGTAGCTGCCCTGGCTCAGGGAGAGCGCGCGCTGCACGAGCGCGTCGCTTCCGGTTTGCTGGAGCTGCGTGAAAGCGGTGTCGACGAATCGATAGAACTGTCCGGCTTCGTCGTCGGAGTATCCGGTGCCGTTGCGGTAGTACTCGGCGATGTAGGTCGTGTCGCTCGCGGAGAGATATCGCAGGCCGAGCAGGAAGCTCGTCGCATCGCCCGTCTCGGTGGTGACATGGCCGGCATTGTTCGTGATCGGCTTCGCGAACTGCAGGATCCGCGCCCATTCGCCGTGGATCTCGAAATTCGTCGTGACGTTGCGGGAGAAATCGAATCCGAACCGCGCCGGCCGGCTGCCCTTTCCCTGCCACGCGAAATCGAGGTCCGTGTCCTTGTAGAGCAGGTAGAGCTTGGCGGCGGGGTTCAAGTGGTCGCGGCTGCCGAAATCGCCGTTGATGTTGCTCTCCACCGGCAGCAGCACGGGCGTGAATGCGATCGTCTGCAGCGCGCCCCCGGGGCTCGCGATCCAGTCGGCGTCGGCCATGACGAAACCTTCGCGCGCCAACTGGGGATCGTTCGGGTCCTTGGGCCGCTCGACGAAGCCCATCGGGTTCCACGCGTAGCCTTTGCCCCACTTGAGCGCGCGCTTTCCGGCCTCGAGCGTGAATCCCGGGTCTGGCCGGATCGAATAGGCGGCCTCGTAGATGCTGTTGTCGTGGGAATGGGCCGACTCGTCCCGCTGCAGGCTCGAGCTGGTGCGAAAGTCGAAAGTGCCGATGCCGTATCGCAGCTTGCCCACGAGCTGCAGGGTGGCCGTGGTGCGGTCGAGGCTTTCCCGTTGCGGCAGGCCGAGGGTGGTGAGCCGGTAGAAGGCTCCATCACGATGGAGGTCGAAAGCCTCCTGCTTGAGCTCGAGGTAGCCGCCCAGCTCGTAGGGCTTCTTCTCGAAGGCCGAGGCGTCGAAGGCGATCTCCTGCGCGGCCGCAGGGATCGCGAGCGCAAGGAGCAGCACCGGCAGCCGCAACGGCGCCGGCACCCGTACCCGCTTCATTTGCGCAGCTCTTGGACCCGCGGGAGGTAGTTGAGGGTGAAGATCTCGTCGGCGAATTCCCGCTTCTTCAGGCCCGACCACTGCATGACCGACCTGTATCCCTTCTGCAGCGGGCTGTCGGTCGCAAGCGTGGCGGGCCGCTTGATGCCGCCGCCGAAATCCTTGATGTCGCTGAAATGCAGCGTCTTGATGAGGAGCCCGCTCGCCGCGTAGCACTCGATGGTGACGGGCAGCATCGCCTTCTTGTCCACCCACATCTTGAGGCGGTCGTAGGCGACCTCGCCGGTCTTCGCCTTGAGCGAGAGGAGGTAGACGTCGCCCTGCTCTTCGGCTGCCGCCACGTCGTATTCCGCGGTGTAGTCGATGCGCAGGATGTCGGCGTTGTTGAAGACGCTCCCCGTCACCGACTGCAGGCTCGTGATGCGGATCGCGCGGCCGACATCGGGGATGTAGAGCCACATATTGTCGCCCAGGCGAAGCGTCACGCGCCCCTTGTCGCTCGCCGGGGCGAGGAAGAGCGCCACGATCTTGTCGCGGCCTTTCTTCATGGTGTAGAGCACCGACACCTTCTTGGTGCCATCGGGCTGGATGTCCGTGAGCTGCCGGTAGGACTCGTAGGATTCGGGCTCGAGGTTGCGGTCCACCTTCTGCAGGATCTGCGCGCCGTCGATGGCGGCCAACGCGGGCAACGCGACGAGGAAGGCGATGAGGCCGAGCAGTCTCTTCATGATTTTCCGGGGCCGGCTAGACGTGGCCCAGGGCGCGGACCGGGTCCATGCGCGAGGCTTTCCACGCGGGCTGCAGGCTCGCGAGCACCGACATCACGATGACCAGCCCGGCGATCGTCGCCACGTCGGCCACGCTTACCGCGGGCGAGAGCGTCACGGGGGACGACTGCATGCCGAACTTCAGCGAGAGCTTCCAGATGTTCAGTGCGTAGATCACCACGAGGCTGATGGCGGTGCCGAGCGCCGCGCCGCCCACGCCGAGCAGCAGGCCTTCGGTGAGGAAAAGCGAGAGGATCCTGCGCGGCGGCGTCCCGATGGCGGAGATGGTCCCGATCTCGCGGATGCGCTCGTAGACCGCCATCATCATCACGTTCATCACGCTGATGAGCACGATGGAAACGAGCATCACCTTGATGAACACCGCGAGCAGGTCGATCATCCGCACGATGCTGGAGAAGGGCGAGAGGTCGGCCCAGGTGTGCACTTCCAGCGCGGGCTTGCCTTCCTTGTTCGTGACGCCCGAGAGCTCCCGGCCCAGTTGCGCGTACTCCTTGTCGAGCTGCGCGGGGTCCTTCAGCCGGACCGCGATCTCGCTTACCTGCGCGTCCTTCATCCTGAGGAGCGTGCGCGCGTCCTCGATGTCGACGTAGGCATCCTTGCCGCTGGGCCCCGTCGCGCTTTGCACGATGCCGCCGACGACGAGCGTCTTGCCGTTGACGGATCCGTCGAGGTTGGTGGCGACGAGTACCACGGTGTCGCCGACCTTCACCTTCAGTCCCCGCGCGATCACTTCCGGCACCAGGATCTCGCCGGGCCGCAGCAAGGGTCCGGACTTCCTTTCGCCGACCAGCCGGCCGGGCAGGAGCGGCGTGGTGGCCGCTTCCTTCGCCGGGTCCACGCCGTTCACGCGCACGCTCGTGGTCTCGGTGAAGTTGCTGAACATGGCGCCAAATTTCACGCGCGGAGACCACGCCTCGACGGCGGAATTGCCTTTGAGCGCGTCCTCGACCTTGGCGACCATCGCCGGCGGCATGTTGAGGTTGAGCGGCAGGCTGTCGATCGAGGCGACGTAGCCCTTGCGGTGCACCTGGAGGTGACCCAGCATCGAATCGGTGAACTGCCCGATCATGATGGTCTTGAACGACCCGGTCGTGGCGACGAAGAGAAGCACCGCGACGATCCCCAGCGTGATGAGCACGGAGGTGAGGAGCGTCCGGCGGCCGAAGCGGGCGAGGTTGCGCGCCGCGATCTTCAGGACTTTAAGCATGGAGCGCCACCTTCGGTTGCGGCTGCGGCAGGGGCTGCCGGTGGATCCGGCCATCCTCGAGCTGGAAGATCACCTCCGCCTCGGACATGATCTTGGGATCGTGGGTCGAGAAGATGAACGTGGTCCCGAGCTCGTCTCGCATCTTCTTCATGAGCTCGATGATCCGGTATGCCGTATCGTGGTCGAGGTTGGCCGTCGGCTCGTCGGCGAGCACCAGTTGCGCATTCGTGGCCAAGGCGCGCGCGACCGCGACGCGCTGCTTCTGCCCACCGGAGATCTGGTCCGGCCGCTTCTTTTCCTGGCCCGACATGCCCACCGCCTCCAGGAGCCGCGCGATCTGCTCGCGCCGCTTCGATTCCGGCCAGTCCTGGACCATGATCAGCGGATACTCGATGTTCTCGTAGACCGTGAGCACCGGGATCAGGTTGAAGTCCTGGAACACGAAGCCGATGTGCCTGCCCCGGAAATCCGCGGCAGCGCGCCGGTCGAGCTTGCCCACGTCGGTGTCCATCACGGTGAGCTTCCCGGCCGTCGAACGGTCCAGGCAGCCGATCATGTTGAGCAGGGTGGTCTTGCCGCTGCCGGAGGGCCCGACGAACGCGACGAACGATTTCGAGTCGATCGCGAAATCGACGCCTTTCACCGCCGGCACCTCGACTTCACCGGCGCGGTAGGTCTTGACGAGTCCCTCGGCGCGAATCAGTACCATGGCAGCCCCAGCGAGCGCGGCATCGAGCCCGTGACGCCATTGTCGGTCCGCCCTTCCCGGGCGGATTGATACGCATCAACGCCGTGAAGAGTAAGCAGCCAACCGAGACCCGTTCTCGGGGTCGGCGGGCTGCTTGCCTTGTGGAAGGCGGCGGTCTACCGGTGCGCCCGGTGCCACGCCCCGGCGCCGCGGTGGCGCGCGAAGTCCTTCTCCGCGACGGTGACCTGTTCGGGCGAGAGCGCCGCGTAGAGGTCCTTCAGGGCCGCGGACATGCCTTCCATGCCGGCCGCGCGTTGCCGCATCGCCTCGGCGGCCCGCGCCAGGCGCTCGGGAGCGGTGCCGGTGGCGGCGCCTTCGCGCATCTTGTCGTGCATCGCGTGCATGCCCTCCGCCTGGTTGCGCGACTTCGCGGCGAACGCGTTCCACGCGGACTCCTGCGCGGCGGTGATCTTGAGGTCGGTCTTGAGGTAGGCGAGGTGGGCTTCGACCATCGCCGCGGGATTGTGCCCGCCCATCGGGCCGCGCCCCTCCATACCGTCCTTGCCGTGCCAGTGGCCCATGGGTCCGTGGCCTCCGTCCATTCCGGGCCCATATCCCATGCCCTGCGCCGGTCGGCGCCCGGCGCCGGGGCCGTCGGCAGGTTGGGAGAGGGCGGATGCGCCGAGGGTGAGGGCGGCCGCCGAGGCGAGCGCGGCGATGACCTGGTGCGAGCGTTTCATGGGGTGCTCCTGGGGGAAGGGGAAAGTGCCACCACTACAACACGGCGCCGTGCGCGGAGCGTTTCACTCACAGTCCTTTTTGTATCACGGCGTGTCGTGGGGCACTTTTGACACAATGCGTTACAGGTTGGCCGCGAATCCCATGACAACGGCCGCCGGCCCGTGATCGCGGCCGGAATCAAGGGGCGGTCGAGACTCCCGCCACACCGCTCTCGGCGAGCGCCCGGGCGACGAAGCCCGAGGATTTCGCCTCGGCGATGAAATCGCAGAGGTAGCGGTGCGCGGCTTCGCGTCCCTTCGGCACGCCCGAGGCCTGGCGGATCACCATGAAGTTGCCTTCCATCACGCGCAGTCCCCCGTGCTCCGTGGCCGCGGCGGCGAGGGGCTGGCGCACGCCGGCCACCGCGTCGAGGCGATCGTCGAGGAATTGGCGGATCGCCGCCGGGGAGCTCGCCGAGCGCACGAGCTCGGCCGAGCACATCTGCCGCGTGAGGAAAAGGTCGTAGGCGGTCTTGAGTCCCACCGCCACCCGCGTGCCCGCGCGGTCCACGTCCTCCACGGCGCGCAGGGGCGATGCGTCGCGCACCATGTACGTGCCCTCGATGTGCACGTACGCCGGCGAGAAGTCGATGTCGGCCGCGCGGTCGGGATCGATCGCGAGGAATGCCACGTCCCACGCATCCTGGCGCGCGGCGTCGGCGAGCTTGCCGGCGGTCTCGTAGGTGACGAAGCGCACGGGAACCCCGATGCGCCGCGCGAGCTCGCGCGCGAGCGCCGGACCCACGCCGCGCGGGTCGCCGCCGCCGGCGTCGCGCTGGGCGATCACCGGATTGCCGAGGTTGATCCCCGCGCGCAGCGTGCCCGTGGGCGCGAATTCGCGCATCGGCGCGTTCGAGGGTTTCGTGCCGTCGAGCATGGGGGCGGCGTGCGTGCGAAGCGGGCCATGGCGGCCCGCGGTACGGGGATTCTACCTTCCGCGCGAAATGGGGCCGATGGGGCTTCGGCCGACGCGCGATCAGCCGGTGGCCCACTCCGAGGCGGCACGTGCCGCGGCCGAGCGCGTGTAGAAGAAGCCGTTGCGCATGAAGCCGGAGATGAGCGAGGCCTTCGCGGCGACGACGCGTCCCGAAGGGGCGCGATCGATCACCACTTCGTCGGGCAGGCCGTCGAGCAGGTGGAACGGCGCGAGGCGGCCGTCGCAGAATCGGGAGGGATAGATCTTCTGGGTCTCGAAGTCGAGGAACGCGGGCCGGAAGCCGAGGCCCGAATTATCCTGGCTGCGTCCACCGCCGCCCGCATGGATGGCGTTTTCGTTCTTGAGTACCGCTTCGCTCATCGGGTATTTCATGGAAGTCCTCCTTCGGACCGTGGACCGCGCGAAACCATGGCCTCAGTGTCCACGGCAATCCGCTCCGCCACCATGGGCGAACGCCTCATTCGCCGGGCGAGTTCCGCCGATTTCCGGGGTAGGACAACGGCTCTTCGCCCATAGGAATCGTCCTAGGTAAATCCCCCCGCGACCGTGGGGATTTTCGCTGGCGCGCGGGCGCATTCGGCGGTTACATGG
>JAAOZZ010000249.1 GCA_012274175.1 Betaproteobacteria bacterium | reverse complement strand
GCCGCGGCCGCGGCCGGGAAATTCTCCCAGGAGATCGTGCCGATGAAGGTGACGATGGGAGTCGCCGACAAGGACTCGGGCCGCCTCTTCACCCGGGAAGCCACGATCGCGGCCGACGAAGGCATCCGTGCCGACACGACCTACGAGGGCGTATCGAAGATCCGTCCCGCGCTCCCGGGCGGCGTCATCGCCGCGGGCAACGCGAGCCAGTTCTCCGACGGCGCTTCCGCGTGCGTGGTGATGAGCGATCGCGCGGCATCGAAGGCCGGCGCCAAGCCGCTCGGCATCTTCCGCGGCTTCGCGGTCGCCGGCTGCGAGCCCGACGAGATGGGCATCGGCCCGGCCTTCGCGGTGCCCAAGCTCCTCGCCCGCGCCGGCAAGAAGGTCGAGGACATCGGCTTGTGGGAGTTGAACGAGGCCTTCGCCGTGCAGGTGATCTACTGCCGCGACAAGCTCGGCATCCCCGACGACCGGCTCAACGTGAACGGAGGGGCGATCGCGGTGGGACACCCCTACGGCGTGGCGGGCTCGCGCCTCACGGGACACGCGCTGATCGAGGGCAAGCGGCGCGGAGTGAAGTTCGTCGTCGTAACCATGTGCATCGGCGGCGGGATGGGAGCGGCAGGGTTGTTCGAGGTCGTTTGATCGGTTTCGGTACGACGGAACGCGTGTCGACGGCCTCCACCCCATGAGAGGCAATCGGCGCCGGGATCGGCCAGAATGTGGTGTCTTCCGGAATGGACGTTGCATTGGCGGGGAAGCCATTTCCCGATGTGCGATGGCCCCTCATCCGCGGCCTGTTCGTCTCGAACCACTGAGTTCCGATCCAGCGGCGAATCGCACGGCGTTGGGTTCGTCACCCGCAATTTCGCAATCGATAGGAGAAGAGAGAAATGTCCAGCGTCGGCTATCACGAGCCCATAGAGCAACTTTCCGCGGAGACGCGGGACATGCACAGAGCCATCGTCTCCCTGATGGAGGAGCTGGAGGCCATCGACTGGTACAACCAGCGCGTCGACGCGTGCAAGGACGCGGAGCTCAAGGCGATCCTCCGGCACAACCGGGACGAGGAGAAGGAGCACGCATCCATGGTGCTGGAGTGGATACGGCGCAAGGACCCGAAGTTTTCCAGCGAGCTCAAGGACTACCTGTTCACGACGAAGTCCCTGTCACACGATTGAGGAGAGCGCCATGGCGAGCAAGATGACGGACCAGTACCTGGCCAACAACAAGCAGTACGCGAGCGGGCAGGCGTCCCACAAGCCCAACCACCCCGGAAAGCAGCCGATCAACCCGGCCAAGCACGTGGCGGTCGTCGCGTGCATGGACGCGCGCATCGACGTGGAGGACCTGCTGGGCCTGCAGACCGGGGACGCCCACATCATCCGCAACGCGGGCGGCGTGGTGAACGACGACGCGATCCGCTGCCTCATCATCTCCCACCACCTGCTCAACACCAACGAGATCATCCTGATCCACCACACGCGCTGCGGCATGCTCGCCTTCACCGACGACCTGCTCAAGGCGGGCCTCGAGGGCGATCCGGCGGCCGAGAAGCTGCTGGGCCAGGCGACGTCCCGTGCCTTCGTGAGCTGCAAAACGTGCGCATCGACGCCGTCACAATTCCACGCCTTCCGCGGCGCGCTCGAGCCGCTCGACGCCCCGCGCAGCGACAAGCAGACGGAACGCCTGCAGTGGGACGTGCGTCGGGGGATGTCCGCGATCCTGAACCATCCCTGGATCCCCACCTCCGGGCCCGATGCGGTCACCGTGCGCGGCTTCATCTACGACGTGGACACCGGCAAGCTCGAGGAAGTGAGCTACCCGGGGGCCATGGGATCGTTCGGTTGACGGGCTTCCACGGCGTATTCCCGTACGTCGTCTCGCCGGTCGACTCCTCCGGCGAGGTGAAGGCGGACGTCCTCGCGCGGCTGTGCGGGGACCTCGTGGATGCGGGCGTGCATGGCCTCACGCCCCTGGGCTCGACCGGGGAGTTCGCGTACCTTTCGTGGCCGCAGCGGCGCAAGGTGGTGGAGGTCGTCCTCGCCGCGGCGCAGGGCCGCGTGCCCGTCGTGGCGGGCGTGGCGTCCACCACCATCGCGGACGCCGTATCCCAGGCGCGCGAATTCGAGCGCCTGGGGTGCGGCGGGATCCTCGCGATCCTCGAGGCGTACTTCCCGCTGGCCGACGAGGGCGTGTACTCCTATTTCAAGGCCATCGCCGAGTCGGTGTCGATCCCCGTCGTCCTCTACACCAACCCGAATTTCCAGCGCTCGGACCTGAGCCTGCCGGTGATCGAGCGGCTGAGCCGGATCGCCAACATCCGCTACATCAAGGACGCATCCTCGAACACGGGCCGGCTGCTCTCGATCATCAATCGCGTCGAAGGGCGGCTGCAGGTTTTCGCCGCCTCGTCCCATATTCCGACGTGCGTGATGCTGATCGGCGGCGTGGGCTGGATGGCGGGGCCCGCGTGCGTGGCGCCGAGGCAAAGCGTCGAGCTCTACGAGCTGTGCCGGCGCGGCGAATGGGCCGCCGCCATGGAGCGCCAGCGAGCGCTGTGGAACCTGAACCAGGCCTTCGCGAAGCACAACCTCGCCGCTTGCATCAAGGCGGGCCTCGAGCTCCAGGGCTATCCCGTCGGGCCGCCGCTGCCGCCCCAGGCGCCGCTCGCGCCCGAAGGGGTCGACGAGGTCCGAAAGGCGCTCGAGGGCATCGGTGCCTTGTAGGGCGTCCTTTGGCCCATCGGCGATACAATGGCCGCCCATGAAAGCTTTCCTCATCCTTCGGCTGGTCCCGTCGCTCTGCCTGCTCGCGGCGACGGGCGCGCTCGCGCAGCTTTCGATCGACCCGGCGGTCCCCACGTCGCTCGACACCGTTCGCCTGCGCTATGCCCACACGGGGTGCACCAACCCCGACTCGGTGCAGGTCTCCCAGGAAGGTGGCCGCATCAGCGTGCAGGCCGACCGCGTGTTCACCGTCGATTGCGGAACGGTGCTGGGCTTCTACGAGGAGTTCACCCTCGGGCGCCTGCCCGCGGGCGAATACGAAACGTCCCTCGTGGTGAATCCGCCCCCGGGAACGCTCGGGCCCAGCCAGGTGATCGGCCCGATCCACGTTTCCGTGTCGCCGCTCCCCGCGACCGGCTTGCTCCATCCCCACGACAACTACTCCGACATGTGGTGGAACCCGCGCGAGCCGGGCTGGGCCCTCACGGTGAACCAGCTCGAGGAAAAGCTCTTCATGGTGTGGATGACCTACGACGACGCGGGCAAGCCCACCTGGCTCGTGGTCCCCGGCGGCCTGTGGACGCGGGACGCGGAAAACCGGCTGCATTTCGCGGGCACGGCGTACCGCACCGCGGGAACCCCGTGGAAGCTTGCCTACGATCCCACGGCGATGGAGGTGAAGAGCGCGGGCAGCGCCGATTTCTCCCCGCTCGACGCGAGCCATGGCATCTTCACCTACACCATCGACGGCGTCGCGGGATCGAAGATGATCGAGCGCTTCCGGTTCTGAGCCCAAGGAGCAAACGTGATCCGTTACCTTTTCGCATTCGCCATTTCAGTCCTGGCCCCCGTGACCGCCGTCGCGAACGACCAGGTCGCGCTCGATGAATGCATCGCTTCGTGGGGGAAGGCATCGCCATTCAGGAAGGGCACGCCGGCTGCCGGCGTCATCGCGACCGGCGTCAAGGTCTTCGGCATCGGCCGGGGCTCGACGGGTGACGATCCGGTGACCGCCAAGCCGCGGCTGGTCCTGGTGCGGCCTGCGGTCAACGTCTTGGGTAAGAGCACGATCCGGCTCGTGAATCCGAAGGGCTGGTATTGCTTCCGGTCCAACGTCACCGTCGCGGGCAAGATCGCGATCGAGGCCCAGTGCGATGCCCACATCGCCAGCGCGCGCGCGGAGGGCACGAACGTCGGCGCGGCCGACGAGAGCGACAAGGGCGTGGCGGTCTTCGGCGTGCTGCGCGTGAGGCGCTTCGGCTGCAAGGGCAAGTAAGCGCGTTGCCCCGGATGACCGCGGCCGCCCGCGGCGTTCAGGCGAGCTTCACGACCTGCTTGCCGAAATTGCCGCCGGACAGGAGGGCGATCAGTCCCTGGGGCGCGTTCTCGAGTCCCTCCACGATCGACTCCCTGTAGCGCAGCTTTCCCGCCGAGAGCCGGGCGCCCAGGTCCGCGAGCGCCTCGCCGTAGCGCTCCTTCCAGTCGAAGACGATCATGCCCTGCATCCGGATGCGATTCACGAGCACCGAGCGCATCATCTTGTAGCCGTAGGGTTCGGTCGCGTTGTACTCGGCGATGAGCCCGCACACCACGATGCGCGAGTGGACGTTCATCACGCGCAGCAGCATATCGAGCATCTCGCCGCCCACGTTCTCGAAGTAGACGTCGACTCCCGTGGGACACGCGGCGCGCAGCTCTTCCAGGAGCTTGCCCGCCTTGTAATCGATGCAGGCGTCGAACCCCAGCTCGTTCACCACGTAGTCGCGTTTCTTGCGGCCCCCGGCGATGCCCACCACGCGGCATCCCTCGCTCTTGGCGAGCTGGCCCACGACGCTGCCCACCGCGCCGGACGCCGCCGAGACCACCACCGTTTCCCCCGCCTTGGGCTCGCCGATCTCGAACAGCCCGAACCACGCGGTGATGCCGGGCATGCCGAGGATGCCCAGGTAGTACGACGCGGGAATCCTCGAGGCGTCGATCAGCGTGAGCTCCTTGCCCTTCGCCGTGCCGTAGAGCTGCCAGCCCAGGGAGGTGAGCACCTTGTCCCCGGGACGCAATCCCGGATGGCGCGACTCGACCACCTCCCCCACGGTCTGCCCCACCATCACGGCACCGATCGCCGCGGGCGGCACGTAGGACTTCGCATCGCTCATGCGCCCGCGCATGTACGGATCGAGGGAGAGCCACTCGTTCTTCACCAGCACCTCGCCCTCGCCGGGCGCGGGAACGGGCGCCTCCACCAGGCGGAAATTCTCCACGGTCACCGCGCCCTGGGGGCGGCTCGCGAGCACCATTTGCCGGTTCATCGTCGTCATGTCAGGAATTCCTCGCGAAGCGTTCGAGATGGTGGTCCGCATCTCCCAGCTGGCGCGCGATCGTGGTCAGGCGCCGGAACGTGTGGCTCACCTTGAGCTCGTCGCTCATGCCCATGCCGCCGTGCAGCTGCACCGACTCCTGGCTCACGTGGCGGCAGGCGTCGGCGATCTTGATCTTCGCCGCGCTCACGATGCGCTTCCTCTGCGAGGCGTCCTCCTCCGCGTCCACCCGCGCGCACGCGAGGCTCGCCATCGAGCGCGCCTGCTCGTAGCTCACCACCATGTCCACCATGCGGTGCTGCAGCGCCTGGAACGACCCGATCGGCACGCCGAACTGCTTGCGCGTCTTCAGGTACTCGAGCGTCGTGTCGCACGCGAACTTCATGGCTCCCACCGCTTCGGCGCAGAGCAACGCGACGGCATAGTCGGTCACTTCCTCGATGAGGTCCAGGGCCTCGCCTTCCTTGCCGATCAACGCCCCGGCGGGCACCGCGACCGAGCGCAAGGTGACGTCGGCGGCGGGCATCCCGTCGAGCGTGCGATAGGCCTCCATGGAAATGCCCGCGGCCTTCGCGTCCACCAGGAAAAGGCTCACCCCCGCGCGATCGGCGTGTACGCCCGAGGTGCGAGCCGACACCACGAGGCGGTGGGCGCACGGCGCGTGCACCACGGCGCGCTTCACGCCGTCGATCACGTAGTCGTCCCGCTCCTTCTTCGCCCGGGTGGCCACGTGGGCGAGGTCGTAGCGCGCGCCGTCCTCGATCTGCGCGAAGGCCATCACCAGCCGGCCGTCGACGATGCCGGGAACGACCTCCCGCTTCTGTCCCGCGCTGCCGCCGCGGGCCACGAACTGCCCGCCCAGCGCCACGGTGGAAAGATACGGCTCGACCACGAGCCCGTCTCCCATCGCCTCCATCACGCTCATCATGTCCACCGCGCGCCCGCCGAAGCCGCCCAGCTCCGAGGCGAAGGGAAGTCCGAGGAGCCCGATCTGCGCGATCTGGGCCCACACCTCGCGGCTCCATCCCTCCGGGGTGGCGAGGATGCGTCGCCGCGCCTCGAAGCCGTAGTCCTGCGCCACGAAGCGGCGCACCGAGTCGGCGACCAGCTGCTGCTCTTCGCTGTAGTCGAATTTCATCGCGGCGCCTCCTGGAGCCCCAGGCTCATCTTGGCGATGATGTTGCGCTGGATCTCGTTGGACCCGGCGTAGATCGAGGTCTTGCGGAAGTTGCAGTAGCGCGGCTCGTAGGACCTCGCGAGGGGACCCGCCGCCTCCATCATGAGCTCGGTGAGCGCCTGCTGGATCTCGGTGCCGCGGATCTTGAGCATCGAGACCTCGGCGCCCGGGGCCCGGCCGCCGCGCAGCTGGTCGAGGAAGCGCAGGTTGGTGACCTCCAGCGCCATCAGCTCCACCTCGACCCGCGAGAGCCGGTCGCGGAAACGCACGTCCTCGAGGAGCGGCCTGCCGTCCTTCACGTGCTCCGCGGCGAACTCCTTGAGCTTCTCCAGCTCCCGGCGCGATCCGCCGATGCGCGCGGTGTTCATGCGCTCGTGGCCCAGCAGGTACTTGGCCACCGTCCAGCCCTTGCCTTCCTCGTGCACCAGGTTGCCCACCGGAACCTTCACGTCGTCGAAGAACACCTCGTTCACCTCGTGGCCCAGGTCCATGAGGATCAGCGGCCGCACGGTGATGCCCGGCGTCTTCATGTCGACGAGGAGGAACGAGATGCCCTCCTGCTTCTTCGCGGCCGGATCGGTGCGCACGAGGCAGAAGATCCAGTCGCCGTAGTGGGCGAGCGTGGTCCAGGTCTTCTGCCCGTTCACCACGTAATGGCCGCCTTCGCGCACTGCCCGGGTCTTGAGGGAGGCGAGGTCCGAGCCCGAGCCGGGCTCCGAATAGCCCTGGCACCAGAAGTCGTCGCCGTTGTAGATGCGCGGAAGGAAGCGCTGCTTCTGCTCCGG